>NZ_JBMQQG010000107.1:0-7723 GCF_057362405.1 Ginsengibacter sp. | reverse complement strand
GCCTGAACTTTCTCATTTCCTCCACGTATGCCAACTGTATAATTTTGTGTTAAGCCCGTGCGGTAAACGGCATTCTGCCAATCTATATTATGGAGGGCGCTCGGCGTATGCCACACCGGCAATCCAAAATAAGAATGCGTTGAATCAGCCGCTTCAACTTCATTGGAAAGACTCGCAAACTGCTGTGCATTTAACAGCTTATATTCTTTTGGCCTGGACTGAACAGCATTATAAGCATCTAAGGAAACCTGGACCTTATTATTTTTTGTACCCTTCTTTGTAGTAATGATTACAACTCCATTAGCCGCACGTATACCATAAATAGCCGTTGCCGATGCATCTTTCAACACATCTATGCTGGCAATATCATTTGCGTTGATATTATTAATTCCTCCTGTTGTAGGATAGCCGTCTACAACATATAAAGGATTATTACCCCCACTGGCCAGACTACCAACACCTCGTATTAACACTGATATATTCCCCCCGGGAGAAGCATCATTATTTATTATTTGTACCCCTGCAGCCCGCCCCTGCAACGCCTGCTGAGCCGTAGTAATCGGTACCTTTTCTATTGAAGCCGCGGAGATGCTACTTACAGACCCCGTCAAGTCTTTACGCTTTTGGGTACCATAACCCACCACGACAACTTCGTTTAAGTTAGAGACTGTGGTTTTTAATGAAACCGAAATCTGGGTCTGGTCATTTATTAATACGTCCTGCGACTCATATCCGATGGTCGTAAATATTAATGCCTTCGCTGAATTTGGAATCGAGATGGAATAATTTCCATCGTTGTCGGTCTGAGTTGCCAGTTTGGTACCTTTCACACTAACTGTAGTGCCAACTACTGGTTGCCCGGTTGAGGCATCTGTAACTTTTCCGGAGATAGATTTTTGTTGAGCAAACGTTTGCGTAAGGCTAAAAATGACGAGTAAACTGATGAACAGTATTTTTTGTCTCATAATCAAGTAATTGGTGTAAGATGAATTAATTTGGTAATAAATCTAAGCAAAACTATTTTTCCTAAAAAATAAAAAATGGCACTATATTAAAATAGTATTAACAAAAGATAGAATTGTATAATTATTCGTGTCAAAAGTACAATTATTATTTTTTGGGCAGCTTACCAAGAAATGTAGGAGGCATCGCAATGATTATATTATTAATAAATGTAGGTTGAACCGGCAACCCAATTTGTATCACATGTTTGAAAATCAAGATAAAAAAATATCTAAAATTATATTTGGGGCCGGTTTCAAGTCTAATATCGTTTATTAAATACTTTTTAATAATTCAAAAATTGACGTGCTGTAAATTCAGCACATCCCAATAAAACAAATCAGTATATTTATCCGCGATTGAATTATGACTAATATGAGAATTTATGACATGGCATAAACCAAGGCTTACTTTTTCGCAAATAATAAATATGAATGTTGGGTTCTTTGGCATTCAATATAGCTTCGGATTACAACAAAGTGCGGTAAACCCGATCTACGATTTTTTAGGAGCAAGCCCGGACCAGATTCCGTGGCTCAATTTAGCGGGACCTCTTACGGGTTTAATAATACAACCAATTATCGGAGCCTTAAGCGACAAAACGTGGCATCCGAGATGGGGAAGAAGAACTCCCTATTTTTTTATTGGCGCAATGACCTGCAGCGTGGCTTTATTTCTGTTTCCTTTTAGCAGCGCTTTATGGATGGCCGCCAGTTTACTATGGTTGTTAGATGCGGGAAATAATACGGCAATGGAACCTTACCGGGCTTTTATTGCAGATAAATTAGATGCATCTCAACAACCGACTGGCTTCCAGGCACAAAGTTTTTTTACCGGCTTCGGACAAACGCTGGCTAACGTGTCTCTGTTCATTTTCCCGATGATATTTATTGGAAAAACCGGCAAATTACCAACCTGGGTTTTTGCGTCATTTTTTTTAGGAGCGGCCTGCTCCATTGGCTCTATCTGCTGGAGTATATATAAAACCCCGGAAATACCTCCCAGTGCTGAAGAACTCTCAGCATTAAATGAAAGAAACAAAGGAATGCCACCAGCTATTGTACAATTTCTTTTAACCATTCTAACTTCTGTAGTTGCTTATATAGTACTGGCACTCTTAATTATACCCACGATCTTTTATAGAAAGTTATTCAGAAAATTTCTTAACTACGCACGTGCGCATTCGTTTTTGAAAGTCTTGTTTGCGCAGAATATTGAAATTCTCGATGCCATGGTGGATATGCCAAAAGTAATGTGGCAACTGGCGTTAATTTACTTATTTCAATGGTATGCACTTTTTTGCTATTGGCAGAATTCTTCTAAAAGTGTTGCATTATCTGTATGGCACACTACGCCAAAACAAAATGCAGAATTGTATGAAAAAGCTGTGAGTTGGACGGGCCTCGTAAACGGCTGGTATAATATTGTTACCTTTTTGTGTGCCTTTGGCCTCGTTTGGTTTGCAAAAAAATATTCGCCCAAGTTGGTACATTTTGGATGTTTGGTTTTGGCGGGTATTGGGTTTCTCGCATTTCCCCATATCGAAAATAAATACTTTCTGTTTCCGGCCATAACCGGCTTTGGTATTGGATGGGCCAGTATGATGGGGATTCCCTATTTAATGGTAGTTAGTAAGATACCAAAGGAAAGGTATGGTGTTTACATGGGTATTATAAATATGATGATCGTTATTCCGATGTTTATACAAACGACTACATTTGGATTTATACTAAAACATTTTTTGCATGATGATCCGAGAAATGCCATCACATTTGCGGGTGTGCTTTTATTAATTGCTGCATCAGCAACGCTTCTCATTAAAGCTGAGAAACCTGGCATTGATGAAATAATTCCCATTGGCGCAGGCCATTAGTTCAGACACAAAAATGACCGGTATAAATCTACTTAGAACAGGGTTTAATTATATCTTCATTCACAAATAGAAAAAAATGAAAATTCTTTGTATTGGCGAAGCGCTCATAGACATGATTTGCACCGATACCGGCCTGTCACTTTCAAAAGGTGAAAACTTCCTAAAGAAACCAGGTGGGGCACCAACTAACGTTGCTGCCGCAATTGCCGCCTTAGGAGGCGATGTTCTATTGTCCGCTAAGGTTGGTGCTGATCCTTTTGGCCAGCAACTAATTGACGTGATGAAAGATTTTGGTGTATCGACAGTATGGATGTTGCAAGACAAAAATCACTTTACCACTTTTGCCTTTGTATCCCTGATGAAAGATGGCGAACGTGATTTTGTTTTCAATCGGGGTGCGGATGGCCAGTTAAGCAAAAGCGACATCGCAGGAATTGACTTAGATGAATGTGCCATTGTGCATTTTGGTTCTGCTACCGCGTTTCTGCCAGGCCCACTGCGCAGTGCCTATAAAAGCTTATTGCAAAAAGCAAAGGAAAAAAATATTTTTATCAGTTTTGATCCCAACTTCCGGCAATTGCTTTGGAGAAGTAATGTATCGTCGTTCATTAAACAGTCGTGGCATTTTATGGAGCAATGTGATTTCTTTAAAGTAAGCGATGAAGAAGCAATGCTGCTAACCGGTAAAGATTCCGTGATTGATGCTGCCGGCATCCTGGCAGAAAAAACCACGGCCACTTTTGCCATAACCCTTGGGAAAGAAGGAACCATGCTGGTACATAAAAAAAATAAATCGACGATACCCAGTATACCCGTAAAGCCTATAGATACTACAGGCGCCGGCGACGCTTTTGTTGGCGCCGTATTATACCAGTTAAGTAAATTTTCGCCAACGGTGATACTTGCCCTTGGCGCAGCGGACTGGAAAGAAATTATTGCCAACGGCAACAAAGCAGGTGCCCGCACGTGCGAATATATGGGTGCCATGGAAGCATTTAAACATTTAAATAACCTGATATTAGATTAATAACGGAAAGGCATGTACGATTTTAAAGTTCATTCGAAAATAGAAGATATAATTGCTGAACAACTACCCGAAAGATCCACTGAGAATAATTTATTGTCCTCCCGGTTTATTGCCAACGCATTTTTTATTCATTCATTATACGATGGCTTATATGGCGGCCATCCAAAAGCCGATATTTTTTTTGAAAAATTATTGAGAACAATTATCACAGCTTTTAAAAACCGCAATCCAGGCTTGAAACTAAAAGATATTCGTAAACTTCAAAAAGGAAACTGGTTTCTCAGCAATGAGCTCGCGGGAATGAGCCTTTACGTTGACCGGTTTTGCGGAACAATTAATAAACTCGACGAAAAGCTTCCGTATTTTAAAGAACTGGGAGTTAACCTGCTGCATCTAATGCCGCTTTTCGAGAGCCCTGAGGGAGAAAGTGATGGCGGTTACGCTGTTTCAAATTTCCGGGAGGTGGATAAACGTTTTGGCTCCCTGGCAGACCTGAAACATCTTCAACAAAACATGAGCGATAACGATATGTACCTGATGGTTGATATTGTTCTGAATCATACTTCGCATCGGCATGAATGGGCCAGGAAAGCAAAGTCAGGTGATACCGAATACCAGGATTTCTTTTATATGTATGAAGACCGAAACATTCCTGATGAGTTTGAAAAGTCAATGCCGGAAATTTTCCCGGAAAGTTCGCCGGGAAATTTTACATGGATTGAAGATTGCAATAAATGGGTAATGACGGTTTTTCATCGCTATCAATGGGATCTTAATTATTCAAATCCCGAAGTATTTGTGGCGATGCTTGATACCATATTCTTTTATGCAAATTTGGGAATCGATATCCTTCGTATAGATGCGCCGGCATTTATCTGGAAACAAATTGGAACAACCTGTCAAAATTTACCCGAGGCGCATAATATCTTAAGACTTATAAAACTTTGTACCGAAATAGCAACACCGGGCATGGCCTTGCTGGGCGAAGCGATTGTTTCACCAAAAGAAATCATGAATTATTTTGGAACAGGAACCTTTACTGCGAAAGAATGTGACTTTGCCTACCATGCTACCCAAATGGCTCTGCAATGGGATGCACTCGCAACTGCTAATACCCGAACCATGCTTGCTGCGCAAAATATTTTATTAAAAAAACCTGTAGGCACTTCGTGGATTACCTACACACGCTGCCATGATGATATTGGCCTGGGGTACGATGATTATATGATTCAGCAATCTGGATTTGATGCCTACGAACACCGGCAGTTCTTAAAAAATTATTATTCAGGAAATTATCCAGGATCTCCTGCAAAAGGCGCATTGTTTTCTTACAATCCAAAGACGGGAGATGCCCGTATCAGCGGAACGCTGGCCTCTTTGTGCGGACTGGAGAAAGCAGTTGAAGACAACGATCAAAATGAAATCACGATTGCAATCAATAAAATATTGTTGATGCAGTCATTAACCTTTTTTGTTGGCGGCATGCCTATGATTTTTTATGGTGATGAGGTGGGATATACTAACGATAGCACTTATTTAAATGACGCCGGAAAAAGTTATGACAATCGCTGGATGCACCGACCGGTAATTAATTGGGGCAAGAACCAATTGAAAGATGTTAATGGAACAATTGAAAACAGAATATTTAAAGGCACGCAGCGTCTTCTTCGCATTAGAAAAAAATTACCTGCTGTTGCTGACACCGGTAATCTTATATGGATAACGCCCCATAATATTCACATCGCGGGATTTATGAGAGTTACGCAAGAGCAGCAAATTTTTTGTTTATTCAATTTTAGCAGTAAGCCCGCCTATTTAACATGGTACGCATTTAAAGAAAATAAAAATGTTCCTCAAAAACTATACGATCACTGGTCGCAGGAAAAATACCGTGTTGGCAACGATCATGAATACCTGATCATTCAACCTTATGGTTTTCACATAATGGAAGCTGTTTAGATAAGGTAAACACTTATAATTTAAATACATTTGAACAAAATATTGATACAATAACTTAACCTCTCCACATTAATCGTCTAATGAAAAAATACATTTCATTGCGCCTCGCAATTGTCTCCGTTTCTGCATTATTGCTTTTCAGTTGTAACAAACGTTCTGGCCGGCCAAGCTTATTAGTCTTTACAAAAACGACAGGCTTCCATCATTCTTCCATACCTGCCGGCGTAGATGCCATTATTAAACTTGGCCAGGAAAATAACTTTGGTGTAGACACTACCTCCAACGCTGAAATGTTTACACAAGACAGTTTACATAAGTATGCAGCAGTGGTGTTTTTAAGTACAACCGATAACGACGACATTCTTTTAAACAACTACCAGGAAAACGCCTTTCAGCGGTATATTGAAGCCGGTGGCGGATTTGTAGGTATTCATGCCGCAACAGATGCAGGCTATCACTGGGGCTGGTACCAGCGATTGGTGGGAGCCACGTTTAACGGACATCCGGAGCAACAACAGGCAAGCTTACACGTAGTTGACAAAAATGATATCTCTACCAAACATCTGCCCGATCCGTGGATACGAAAAGATGAATGGTACAATTTTAAGAACCTCAGCAGCAATGTACATGTATTATTAACTATCGATGAAAAAAGTTATAAAGGCGGCACTAACGGTGACTACCACCCGATGGCATGGTATCATGACTATGATGGTGGAAGAGCGTGGTATACAGAATTAGGTCACACTGAAGAATCTTACAGCGACTCCAATTACCTTAAACATATTCTTGGTGGAATTAAATATGCTATGGGTGATCATAATGAATTGGACTATTCAAAAGTACCCACACCCATCATTCCTGAAGAAAACCGGTTTGTAAAAACACAATTGGTACAAGGCACTTTTTTTGAGCCAACTGAAATGACGATTCTTCCAAACCTCGATGTATTAGTAGCACAACGCAGGGGAGAAATTATGCTTTATAAGAACGATACGAAAACGGTTAAACAGGCCGGATTTTTAAATGTATACTGGAGAACAGATAAGCCAGGCGTAAACGCAGAAGAAGGATTGCTGGGCATTCAGAAAGATCCTGATTTTGCCAAAAACCATTTTGTATATATTTATTACAGCCCAACAGACACTTCCGTGAATCGCTTATCGAGGTTTACCTTTAATAACGATTCAATTGACCCCGGGTCTGAAAAAATAATTTTACAATTGTATTCCCAGCGAGACATCTGCTGCCACACAGGCGGTTCAGTTGCGTTTGGTAAAGACAGGCTATTATATGTATCAACGGGTGATAACACGACTCCTTTTGATGAACCTAACCAACCATTTGCGAGTCACGGCTATGCGCCGTTAGATGACCGTCCCGGGCATCTGCAGTATGACGACCGTCGCAGTGCAGGCAACACGAATGACCTTAGGGGTAAAATCTTACGGATAAGAGTAAACGAAGATGGAACGTATACCATTCCTGATGGTAATTTGTTTCCCAAAGGCATGGCCAAAACAAAGCCGGAAATATATGTAATGGGCGATAGAAACCCCTATCGCATTTCCGTAGATCAAAAGACGGGGTTTTTATATTGGGGCGAAGTAGGCCCTGATGCCAATAACGATAGCATGGAAACCCGTGGCCCACGTGGTTATGATGAATTTAACCAGGCAAGAACAGCAGGTTTTTTTGGCTGGCCATTTGTCATAGCTAACAATCTTCCTTACCGGGAATATGACTATGCTACGGGTAAATCAGGAGCCGCATTCGATCCTTCTAAACCGATCAATAATTCCCGAAATAATACCGGCTTACAGCAATTGCCTCCTGCGCAACCTGCGTTTATCTGGTATCCT
>NZ_JBMQQG010000106.1:0-46388 GCF_057362405.1 Ginsengibacter sp. | reverse complement strand
TCGGGTTTATTATTGATCCAATCTGCAATTTTAGTAAACCGTTCCGGGAATGGTTTGGTTACATGTATAACATTTGTGTATTGATCGTAAAGCCTGCTGAACCCATAATTTTCAAAAAATTGCTGGTAATATTTGTGATTATAATTCATGCCAACACCTGGCGGAATAAAACCCTCAATTAGCAAACCCCAATACTTGTCGTTTTCGCCAAAATTAACCGGACCATCCATGCCCTTGGCTCCGTTGTTCTGTAACCATTCTTTTGCTGTATCAAAAAGCTCAAATGCAGCAGTTTGGTCATTGATACATTCGAAAAAACCAATTCCTCCGATTATCAATTCGGGATTTTTATTTTTTTCATAATTAATAAAGGCAGCGATTCGTCCAATGGTAATATTTTCTTTTTTTAAAATCCATCTCTTACAAATACCGTGAGAGTGAAAATTGTTTTGTTTGGGATCAAAAATTGCTTCTATGTCTTTATGAAGGGGAGAGATAAAATTTACGTCGTCTTTATATAAGCGCTGTGGAAGTAAAAGAAATTCTTTCCTGCTTTTTTTATCGTTTACCTCCAATATCATAGAAGACTAAGATACAAAAATCGCACACTTACCAACTCTCGTCCGACGATGATTTTCCCCTTTCATCAAAATATTTTTTTGTAGCCATTTTTTGTAGCTGGCGTTCAATAATGAGGTCCGTAATCAGTAAGGACGTATCGACGTCCTGGTGCTGTTTTAAAAGAGTTTTTAGCTTTTGTTCACTAACATCTACGCGGTATAAAAGTTGAATTAGTGCATTGAAATCTTTATTAATTAAATCGTTGATATAAGAACTTAATTGCAGCCTGAAAACTTCGGGCGGTCTTCCGGTTATAGAATTGGCAGCTTCGATAATTTTATCAGGGAGAGATATGTCGTTGCTTAATTCCATGTGGCATCACAAAGTAAATAAAAAAACCCCCGAAACAGACGGAGGTTTTTCTAACATAGACCTGGTGTAAAAAATTATCTTATCTGGAAAAATACACCTGCATGTGCATTAACAGTATTCAAATCATTATAATTATACTTATTGTAAGGCGAATAATCATAATTGGCGCCGATCTCAACACCAGAAGTTTTTAACCGCCCAAACGGAATGGCTACGCCAAGGCCACCTTGTGCAAGAAATCCTCCACTAGTTTGTTCGCTCCCAAATTCACCCAGGTACTGACGAAAATCGATAATACTAACACCTGCGCCCGCCGAAATGTATGGTTTAACAAGAGTTGAATTAAGAGGAAAAAACCTGGCAGTTAATAGAACAGGTGTTGTTTGTATTGAATTGCTTAATACGGCAGAAACATCCTGTGTTTTACTCAAGGCATAGACAGTTCTTCCATATTTTTGATAGTAGTCCTGGTAGCCAACCGATAACCCTCCTTCCCATTTGTTATTAAAAGTATACAAAAGGCTTCCGTTAAATCCGCGGGGCGAAGTATTACTTACCAAATCGGATTTAAAGTTACCTACCGGTATGCTGTAATTATAATTCAGGTGAAGTTTCAATTTCCCGTCTTGCGCCTTTGCAGAAATTGTAATGAATAACAAACTACAAACAGCAGCAAACATTGTTTTAATTTTTTTCATATTTATACATTTTAATTGATCTTCAAATACGATGACTGGTCAAATAACGCTTTAACCTGGCTATCCGCTACCGTTGAATCGAATATTCCGGAACCTCTTATCAGCCCGGTCCAGATTACATTGATCTTATCGTTAGTCGAAGCATCTTTTAAGTCTAAGATGTCAACCGATATCGCTCCTTCCTTGATCTGGTAAACGCTGTAGGAGTACGGTACATAATAATCGTAGCCGGGATAGCCCCAATAATATGGATCCCAATATCCATTATAATAATCCCAATAGTCGCCGTAACTGATAACGCCCGTGGTTGTGCTGATAATGCGACTTACATCGACACCTAAATCGGGATTATTATTTTTACCAGTTAATACATATCCCATATTGTCCATGTATTTCTTTACTGCTGAAATGTATGCCTGATCTATATCATTCAATTCACGTGTTGAATTTCCGTTATTGATAACAGCTACCGAGTCGGAAATACTGTAAGTTTTGTAATTAGAAAAGTTAACGGAAGAATCATGATCTGTGATATAAATGCGGGATTCATCAGTAGTTAAATTATTAAGTGGTTGTTTAGAGCATCCTATATAAACAAGGGATGATCCGGCTAATCCTAAAAGAAATAATATTGTTTTTTTCATAAGTTAAATATTTTATTTTACGTGCCACAAACTCAATGCCCGAAAGGTTTTTGCTGCAGGAACATGACTTTTTTGCATCAATTTTAATAACATCTTTACATAGATGTTAATTCAATGAAAAAAAATTGCAGTAATTAGGTTTAGATTAAAAGAGCCGCATCCAACGCACTGATAACTCGTGGAAAAAATTGTGCAATAACCGAAGAAGAATTTCCCGGATCTTTAAATAAGTTTATTAGGATATAGTCTTGCCTGAGCCAACTCAATTTGATACTAATACTTTTCCAATATTCCTAAACCGAACAAGGCAAAATCATATTTTACAGGATCGTCCTTATCTAACTTTTTTAACACTTCAGTTAGTTCAAGAGCTGCCTGCCAATCTAGCTGTTTCCTCGTAAGCAATTTGAAATGTTTAGCTACTCTTGCAACATGCAAGTCTACCGGGCAAATTAATTGTGACGGTTTGATTTTTTTCCAGATTCCAAAATCAACGCCTTTATCATCATTGCGAACCATCCAACGCAAATACATATTTAATCGTTTGCAAGTGGAATTTTTTTGAGGTGAAGCAATGTGTTTTTTTGTTCTTGCAGGAACATCTTCAAGAGAAAAAAAATATTGGTGGAAGTAGTTTAGGGAAGTCTCAATTACATTATCAAAATGACTTATTGTTTTATTGTTAAAGAAAGCAACTTCTAGTGAACTATGTTTTGAGTAATGAGATTTTAAAAAATAAATAAAATATAAAAGATCAGTATCATTAAACGTTCGGTGGCAAAATCTTTCAACCTTTTTTAAATCTTCATCACTATGGTGCAGGCAAAAATCATAGGGCGAGTTATCCATCAATTCTAAGAGTGCCTTACTCTTATTAATAATTGTTTTACGAATTCCCCAGGCAAATATGGCAGCGAAAAATCCTGCGATTTCTATGTCTTGTTTTTTTGAAAATAAATGCGGAATACAAACTGGATCGTCTTTAATAAAAGACGGTTGATTAAACTGAATTACTTTTTGATCAAGAAATCTCTTAAGCTCATTTTGCGCATTGGCTTTATTCATTAAAACAAAAAGTTCAGTTGTATAAAATCATAATAAAAGAGTTAGCTATCCGATTGCATTGTCCAGATCAGCAATTAAATCATCACCATCTTCAATACCTACACTCAATCTCATTAATGAATCAACAAGGCCATTTTTAATTCGTTCTTCTCTTGGAATACTTGCATGCGTCATGCTCGCAGGATGTCCAATAAGGCTTTCAACGCCACCAAGACTTTCAGCTAATGCAAAAAGTTTAGTAGAAGAAAGTACCTTGTTTGCCGCAGCTATATTATCATCTTTTAAAGTGAAACTTAACATTCCGCCAAATCCACGCATTTGCTTTTTCGCAATTCCATAACTGGGATGATCTTCAAATCCACACCAGAAAACTTTATCAACTTTTGGATTTTGCCTGAGCCACCTGGCAATTTTTTCTCCATTCTCACAATGGCGTTGCATTCTTACATGTAATGTTTTTAATCCTCTTAACATTAAAAAACAATCCTGCGGGCCGGGAACCGCGCCTGTTGCGTTTTGTATAAATGCCAGTTGTTGCTGAATCTTTTCGTCATTCACTATTAAACAACCATGCACAGAATCGCTATGGCCCCCGATGTATTTGGTTGCAGAATGCATTACGATATCCGCGCCCAAATCCAAGGGGTTTTGCAGATACGGCGAAGCAAAAGTATTATCTACACAAAGTAAAATATTGTTCTGTTTTGCTATAACAGCAACGGCTTCAATATCGATGATCTTCATCATTGGATTGGTAGGCGTTTCCGTCCATATGAGTTTTGTATTCTTATTAATATATGTTGAAACTTCCTTCGCATCCTGCATGTCGATAAAATGAAATTTCAGTCCATATTTTTGAAATACTTTTGTAAACATCCTGTAAGTTCCACCATACATATCGTTAGCGGCAACAACTTCATCACCAGGATTTAATAATTTTATCACCGCATCGGTAGCTGCGGAACCACTGGCAAAACAAAGTCCGTATTTACCATTTTCTATGGCAGCCAATGCGTTCTGTAATGCATGCCTGGTAGGATTTTGCGTTCTTGCGTATTCATAACCCTTATGCACACCCGGGCTTTCCTGAACAAAGGTGGAGGTTTGAAAAATAGGTGTCATAATAGCCCCTGTTGAAGGGTCAGGTTCGAGGCCTGCATGTATTAATTTAGTGTCAAGTTTCAAGATGATGTAGGTTTTAATCCGGCAATTACCGGGGTTTGATTCTATAAGTTGAAAGAAGAAAAATGGCGTCCATCTATTTTGACTTGCAAATATAAACGGATTTAAACTACAGTAAAGTCGCTCATTTTCTCCCGGGCAAACTGTAACAGAGAAGGAAAAAATTCGCGATAACAATTTTGGAGTTCGGCATAGTGTTCATTAAAAATTTCAAATGCAATATCAGATTCATTTAAATAAACGGCTCTGTAAACAAGCCCCTTAAAACTCTTTTGTATACCTTCTTTAAACTGGTAATTGTACAACCAATTTTGCGATTTCATGTATCCATACATTTTTTGAAAACGCGTTGGGAATAATAAAACATTTTTATCCATTAACTGGTACGCCGCCTGTGAAAAGTCATGAAGGTTTCCGTAAGCTGTAAATTGATTAGCATCTATCGAAAGAAAATGATCATAAACAACATCAACAAAGGCGCCGGAATATAAACGGTACCGTGGCCTGAAATAGTTTTTTGCTTCTGCTGTGACGGGATGCGTGTCAGTAAATTCATCAATTAAGCGATGTAGTTGAATTCCATTTTGTATTCCTGCAGGGTAAGTATATTTTGCTTTACCTTTTACATAATCGCTAATCATATTTCCGGCAAGAATATCTTTTTCATTAAAAGAAAGTAAAGCATGAGCCAAATAATTCATAATCAAAATAACGCGATTCCTTGTTAATACGTGGTTATAAAATACCAGTCAGGAGTATTGGCATATTATTTTCATTGCTTAATTATTATCCATTTTAAAAATAATTGTTATGACAGACAGAGAACAAATAACCCAACCCTCATTAGGAAGTAATGAGTTGGGAACAGAAACAAATGATACCCACCTGGAAAGTGGCGTTTCTGCGGGAACAGATACCCAGCTTCATCTTGCGGCAAAAAGTCGCAAAAAAAATAAGAAGAATGAAAATAATAGTGAAAATAAACAAAATGAAAAAAGCAGGGTTGGCGAATACGCGTTTCCACGTGCAGACGACACGGATGAATAAGCTTTAAAGTCAAAGGGGAAAAGGCAGGCCAAAGCGTCTGCCTTTTTGATGTAACAAGCCTTTTGTAGAGTAATTTCCTCAAAGAAGAATAAATAAAATGAACGAAACAATTGAGCCGCCCAAAGTTTCCAAAAGAAAATTAAAAAGCATTATTAACGATGAAGAGAGAACTGCAAGAGCAGCTAAGCTGATCTATGTTACCGATAAAGAACCAGGTATCGAAAGAAAAAAGAAGGGAGAAACATTTGAATATTATTTTAATTCCCAAAAAATTGTAGATGACGAAGAGTTGCTTCGAATAAAACATTTGGTTATTCCACCTGCCTGGAAAAATGTATGGATATGCAAAAAAGAAAATGGCCATTTGCAGGCTACTGGCTTCGACACGAGAAACAGAAAGCAATATAAATACCATTCACATTGGAATTCACTAAGAAATCATACAAAATTTTATAGGCTTGTTGATTTCGCCAGGGTATTGCCGGCTATACGAACACAATTGGAGAAAGATATCAATGCGCCCGGGCTACCTCTTAATAAAGTGCTTGCTGCAGTAGTAAAATTAACGGAGCGCACCAACATAAGGGTAGGCAATAGCTATTATGAAAAAACATACGGATCATTTGGCCTAACCACTTTAAAAGACAAACATGTAAAACTTAACGGACATTCAGTAACCTTTGCATTTGTTGGAAAGAAGGGAATCTATCATAAGGTTGTGCTTAAGAATAAAAAGCTTGCAACTATTATTAAAAAATGCCGCGACGTTCCGGGAAAGGAACTATTTCAGTTTTATGACGAGGAAGGTAATCCCCGATCAATAGACTCTGGCCTCGTAAATAATTATATCCGGGAAATAAGCCAGGGAGACTTTACAGCTAAAGATTTTAGAACCTGGTCCGGAACCGTTTCGGCTTTTCTGGCTTTAAAATCGTTTGGATGTTGTGATACGCAAACAGAAACGAAACAAAGAATTGTTGACGCGCTTGATATAGTTGCGGGGCAACTTGGTAATACCCGTGCTGTTTGCAAAAAATATTATGTGCACCCGTTAATATTATCATTGTACGAAAATAAAAAGATTGAAAAGTATATAGATGAACTTGAAGAAATACAAAAAACCGATAAAAAAACTGATCTTTTTCCCGAAGAAAAAATTGTTCTAAAAATTTTGGAGTCAAATTAAAAAAAACATTGTGTAAATTGGCGCACTATGTTTTCAATTAAGACAAAAAAAGAAAATGGCTTTGAAAAATTTATTTTACAGGATAATGATTCAAACACATTTGCAGTAATACTTCCCGCCTGCGGAGCTGTTCTCAACGAATTTACCATATCGCATAATGGAACGGCCATAAATGTAATTGACAGTTACGATACGGCTGAAAATTTTATACATAATCATGAAGCCAGTGGTTTTATGGGTTCTAAACTTTCCCCGTTCGTATGCCGGTTAAATCACGGCAGGTACCATTTTGGCGGAAATGAATATAAACTGGAAAAGTTTTATATGGGGAAAAGTGCCATACATGGTATTCTTTACAACAAGGCTTACGAAGTTACAGGTAAAACTGCCAACGAATTGCATGCATCACTAACCATGAGATATGAATACAGGGGTCAAGAGTCCGGTTACCCTTTTAACTACGATTGCATAGTTACCTGGCAACTTGAAAAAGATAACAAATTATCGGTAACTACGGAGTGTACCAACAAAGACAAAGGTTTAATACCGATGCAGGATGGATGGCATCCTTATTTTAATTTGGGCGATTCAGCAGATGACCTGCAATTAGAATTTCAATCAAAAGAAATGGTGGAGTTTAACAGTGAATTAATTCCAACACAAAATCTAATTCCTTACTCCGAATTCAATGCCTTGAAAAATATAGGTACTACTTTTTTTGATAATTGCTTCACCCTGAATATGGATGCATGCCAGCCAATGTGCGTATTGCGCAATCCGGCAAAAAAGATTGAGATAGAAATTCTCCCGGAAAAATCATATCCGTATCTACAAATTTACATTCCACCGCATCGCAAAAATATCGCCATAGAAAATTTAAGCGGCGCACCGGATGCCTTTAACAGTGGCATGGGCGTTATCACCCTTGAACCCGGTGAGTCTGCTTTATTTAAAACAAGTTATAAGATTAAACTTTTGAATTAACTATAGGTGTCTGGCCACTGAAATATACTTACACATCATGCTTGATCATCAAGTGGCCTGACACCTTTTACACCTTCACATAGATTTTCTTTTTATCCATCCACCAAACGATCAGCCATAAAAATGTGATCATGCAAAGTGCATACAATAAGGAACCATTTTTTAAATTGTATGGAAAAATTGGTTTACAAACATGTTCGTAAAACCAGCCAAACGGCGTCGTGTAAATTGATTTTCCTGTTGTATCAATTTCCGCAGTAGGAATTCTGAAGAGCGCTAGTGCACGCGGCAAAAATCCACTTAATACAAAAATGAACAGCGGGTTCTTTCCAAACACATCGAAGAATTTAGTGAGCCATCCCTTCTTACCTTTTAATTCAATTAGATAAACCATTACTGCCAGAATAATCATTGCTAACCCGGACGTGTATACGACGAAAGAGCTCGTCAATATTTTTTTGTTAATGGGGAAAACCATATCCCACGCATATCCTGCAAAAAGAAATATAGCGCCCGCCACAAATAAGCCGTTAACCATTTCCGGCGTTTTCCCCTTTTTAATGATGTAGTCTCCAATGAGGTAGCCAAAAATTACCTGCACAATGGCGCCAAACAAACTCATGAATCCTTCGGGGTCAAATGCAATAGGATGCCCATTCAAAGATTCACCATGGTACATGTGCGCTTCTCCCAAAATGGCCTTATCCACATTTGTGCCGAACCATCCCGATAAACTAAAAGGATCAGCGGGATTACCCGCTACACATAAAAACCAATATCCTAAAAGTATTACACAGCCAATAAAAAAGGCGCCGCGTATTTTAAAAAAATAAATAATAATCGATGCAAAAAAATAAGCCAGAGATATTCGTTGCAGCACACCTAAAATTCTTACACCAGCAGGATGCCCCTCAGCGTCAACATAACTCCATTGCTTAAATACGAGATGGTTATCATCCCATTTTAAAAATGGCATCCAGTTAAGAAAGAGTCCTATTAAAAATATTAGCAAAGTCCTTTTTATAATTTTTTTCCAAAATACCGAAGGCCCGGCAACTTCAAGCCTTGGCATAACAAATGCCAAAGCATTCCCAACCGCAAAAAGAAAAAAAGGAAAAACAATATCCGTTGGTGTAACACCATGCCATGGCGAATGATCTAACGGTGCATAAATATGCTCCCAACTGCCCGGATTATTTACCATGATCATCAGGCATACGGTAGCACCCCGAAAAACATCAAGCGAATAGAATCTTTCTTTCATTAATCGGATATTTAGAAAACGAATGTACATAAATGTCCACCGAATTTGATCTGTGCTGCTACACAAAATATCCTCCCGGGCCATTGATAAAACAAATTGATTGTATTTACCTTTACATAGACAAAATCTATATTGTGAACCTACAGCATTTGAAATATATACTCGAAGTTGACACGCATCGGCATTTCGCAAAGGCAGCTGAAAAGTGCTTCGTAACGCAACCTACGCTCAGTATGATGATACAAAAGCTCGAAGATGAATTGGGAGTAAAAATCTTTGACAGGAGCAAACAACCGGTTGTACCTACCGAAGCTGGCGAAGTCATCATTAAACAGGCAAAAATAATTTTGCAGGAAGCCGATAAAATGAAGTTAATTGTTGATGAACTTAAAGGAGAAATAAAGGGAACTTTGAGACTTGGTATTATCCCAACTGTTGCACCTTATCTCTTGCCACTGTTTTTAAATTCATTTTTAAAAAAATACCCTCTCTTAAAATTTAAGATTGTAGAATTTACTACCGAACAGATTATCGAAAAGTTGAAAAATCACCAGTTGGATGCAGGTATTTTGGCTACACCACTTAATAACGACGCACTAAAAGAACAGCCTCTTTATTACGAACAATTTGTTGTGTATGCATCCAGCAATGAAACGTTAATGAAGAAAAAATTCTTAATCCCAAACGATATTGATATTAATCATTTGTGGCTGCTGGAGGAAGGCCATTGCCTGAGAACCCAAATTTTAAATTTATGTGAGTTAAGAAAAAAAGGATTAAAAACAAGTAACCTTGAATACGAAGCAGGAAGTATCGAAACATTGAAAAAAATGGTGGATATGAACAACGGCATCACGATACTCCCGGAACTTGCTCTGAATGAACTAAGTTCAAAAGATAAAAAATTTGTCAGGCATTTTAAACCACCAGTTCCCGTCCGAGAGATAAGCATTGTTACCTACAGGCATTTTGTAAAGCAAAGAGTGATTGATGTATTGAAGGAAGTGATTTGCAATTCTGTTCCAAAAGAAATGCTTTCGGCCAAAAGAAAACAAGTTACTAAAATTGAAGATTAAGAAGCGGGGAACTTTGGTTGGTAAGGCATTTGTCAAAATTTCAATTTTTGAATTTTATCATGGATCGGAAGTATCTCCTGCAGAGATGCCGACCCGTACCATAAATACATTTCCGGCTCCAGTAGTTTTGCCTGGATGGCAGGATCGGTGTTCAAAAGTTTTTTTGCCTCTTCAAAAGTGGAGACATTTAAAACAAATAACCCGCGATAATTATTATCATTGACGCCGAACGGTCCGGCCAAAACTAAATCGCCGTTTCTTGCAAGCCTTCCTATGTTATTGAGATGTCCGTGAAAAATTGAATCTTCGGCAACTTTAGTCACGGACGTATTACTACCTGTTTTAAGGAGAACAAGAATATAATTTTTCATTCCATAATCATCTGCATGTAATTTCTTCGCCAATGATGAATCGTATTTTTCATCTGGGGATTGTGCGTTCAAAAAAGAAAAAGAAAATATAAATATGGAAACTGTTGCAAGAACTTTTTTCATAATGCAAATAATAGTTGAGAGTATAAAAATCTGCTGTTAAAAAATATTTCAGTTATAGTTAATTAACCAAATAATCCATGCATTTAAATGTTTCAATATTATTCATGTACCATTCCCACCGCTGCATTCCGCCAATTACCCAATCGATTTTATACCCTTTTTTTGTGAGTTCGTCAGCAAATTCGAGTCCGTCAATGCCGTTTTCAGAAACAAAAACGTACGCACGTTTTTTATCAGGAAATTGTTCCATAAACTGCATGACTCCTTTACCTGCAAAAAAATTAACTGCATCTTTTAAATGCTTGTAGTTGTATTTGGCTCCCTCTGTTATTTTATTAAATATTGTATCATGCCGAAGATCAATAATTTTGGAGGCAGTAATTTTATCACAAAACAAAGAAGGCGTTATAAAATTTATTGCGCTATTCATTTTGAGAAATTTATTTGTAGTGGCATTCAAGTTCTCGTTAACAATATACTCATATAATAAATAGATGTTTCCGACAAGGTAAGTAGCATTCGGTATGCCCTTACGTGTGAGCCACCCGGCCAACTCAGCAGCGCCGTAATTGGTATTATTATATAGAACTACAGGCTGCCCGTTTACTTTTTTTACAGCTTCCAGGATTCTTAAAGAATCGGCGTAGTTAAAATTCAAGGCATTTTTAAATGCAGGATAATATTTATAAAATGTAATATTTAGGGAATCCCAGAAGAATCGGGGTGTATTACTAACGTTAATGAGTATGGGTTTTTTATTGCGCAGTAAATCCTGAATTAATTGAGATGCGGATATATTTTTATAATTAACGCCGGTTTCATATAAATCTTTTTCGAAAGGCGCAACTTCGTTATATCTTCTAAAAAATTCTGTCATACCGCCACGAGTATTATTTATATGTTCAAAGCCGCTATCTAAAAGTAAGTTAGAGACTACGCGGCTTCTGTAACTGTGCGAACAAATCACATAAATATCTTTATGCCTGTAACCGTCTAACTGGTGAACGTTAGTGGGATCTTTCCTAAAATCCTGCAAGGGAATATTTATAGCTCCTCTTATGTGACCAATATTTGATTGCTGATATGTTGAACTGGAATCATAAAATTCTCCTTTGGTTCTTACATCCAAAACAATCATGTTGGTGTCCTTCTTCTCCAGCCGCTGGAGCAATTCAGGAAGAGTCACTTCTGTGTAGGTCTTTTGGGATTTAACTAATAAAAAGATGCTACAAAAAATTAGGGTGGCAGTTAATGGCTTAATCATATAACCCTTTTTATGGTGTGAGAAGATATAGCTAAACTAATATTCTCAAATCGAATATTATTACCGCCTGTAAAAAAGTGGGTGATTTTTAATAATAAAACCTGAACCGAATTAATAAAGTATTCACTCGTACGAAGACACTAATTGGCTGATCTCCTTCAAATACTCCCGCTTCTTATGTTCGCGGTTTTTCTGT
This sequence comes from Ginsengibacter sp., assembly GCF_057362405.1. Classification (NCBI taxonomy): domain Bacteria; kingdom Pseudomonadati; phylum Bacteroidota; class Chitinophagia; order Chitinophagales; family Chitinophagaceae; genus Ginsengibacter; species Ginsengibacter sp. The sequence continues at coordinate 34,355 of NZ_JBMQQG010000106.1, read as the reverse complement.
CCAAATTCAGTAAAGTATTGATGTTTTTCCAGGAATTTTTTTTGGATTCTATTCCATTCTTTTTCGTCATGAAGATTATTGTAAATCTTCATTTCTTCAAACAATGAATTGCTTATTTTATGGAAATCGTTGCGACCAAGATAGTCAAGATCGGCGTCGCAAATGATCTTTTCCAAAAGGTTATGTGGCGTTTGCGGAATTTTGGTTGCTATAATCATTCCGCACACTATTTCTATTTCTTTACTGCTATAGCCGTAAGCAGGTAAATTTTTCCTTGCCATTTCACACCCCTTATCTTCATGGTCTTTATATTTTGTAGTAAATCCTGCATCATGATATAAGATCGCAATCCTCAAAAGTTTTATCTCCTGTTCAGAAATATTTTCTGATTCGGCAATTTTCAATGCGGCATCCAATACATCAAGTGTATGATGTAAGCCGTGATACGTAAGATTATCCGGCAGCTGTTCTTTAAGATACTGCAGGATAAATTTTTCCTCGGGAGTTTTTGTTTGCAAAGCCTTCTGATTTTAAGATAGCCTTCTCTACGACAAAACGAATTCCACAATATAATTATTACAAAATTTTAATCCTAACTTTTATTTGCCATTCACTGTATTTATGTCATTCCAATTATCGGACCGAAAAAGATTTACGGGTAATCCTTTTTTGTTGAATAATGAAGGGACTGAAAAGTTAGTAAAATCAAAACGGACAGCCACAGGATCGGTGATATTTTTATTGTATACGATAATTGTGTTGCCCTTAATTTTTGCTACTGCAGGTAAAAAGACTTTATCTGCTCCCGCAATATAGAAACCCTTAACTGTATCTCCGGTATTTATTAAACCATTATCTGCGTTTATAAAGTCAATCGTTATTTTCCCTTTATCTACCTGCATACTTTTATACATTGGAAATTTATAAACGATGTCTTTCTTGCCATAGTTTTCCGCAAGGGCAAGGTTGGCCAATCTGGTACCAACGTCTTTTTTATCTGTGGGATGAATATTGTTTATATCGGCTATGTGATCATCAATAATAACCATGCCTGTGTTGGGTACAGCCAGTGTTTTTGTTTGAGCTTCCTTCAGTAAGGCCCCCGAAATATTATTACCGTAACCCGCATAAGAAGCGATTTGTACAAAATAAAAAGGGAATTCTTTCTGCCATGCTTTCCGCCATGCGGTTATCATTGTTGAAAATAAATCTTCGTAAGTGGATGCATGCTCAACATTTGCCTCACCCTGGTACCATATTACACCGGCAATATTATAATTCGTTATTGGATAAATCATGGCATTGTAGCAAGCGGCAACTCTTATTGGCCCCCATGGTATTGTCTTCAATTCATTGGCAACTTTTTTAATAACAGCATTACTGTCTATCGCAGCTTTTGGTGTCCACACTTCGGCAGGAGTGCCTCCCCAATCTGATTCGATCAGCCCAACGGGAACATCAAGAGTTTCCTCTAATTTTTGACCAAAAAAATAACCTGCCAGGCTAAATTTCTTCATGTCATCAGGATTGCAAACAACCCAATGGCCTTTGGTATCTTCCTGCGGGTACAGGGCCGTTAGCCTTGGTATATGAAATAAGCGAATGCTTTTGTTGGAGGCATGTTCAGCATCAGAGGTATATTGTTTTATTCCCCAGTTGTAATTCATTTCCATATTACTTTGTCCGCTGCATACCCACACTTCTCCAATTAATACATCCTCAATAACCACTTTGTTATTACCGGCTAAAGTAATTTCATATGGGCCGCCCGCAGCCGGAGTCCTAATTGAAATTATCCATTTGCCATCGGGATTGCCAATAGTTTTATAGGTAGCAGTATCCCAATTCGGGTTAACACTTATTTTTTCTCCCGGATCGCACCAGCCCCATAATTTAACTTCGCTTTGTTGCTGCAATACCATGTGGTCGCCAATTACAGCAGGTAAGCGTACCTCTCCGTTTGCATTCAAAAGGATAAGGGAGCAACAAGTGATTACAAAAAAAATAATCGCCGGTTTCTTCATATTAAATCATTTGTATAAAAGAATTTCTAGTTAACCTTTTCACTCAATTCAAGCCATCTCATTTCTTTTTTGTCAAGAAGTACAATTATCTCGCTAACTCTTTCGGCAGCCGCTTGCAATTTCTCAAAATCTAAAGTACCATTATTCATTTTTACTTCCAGTAGTTTTTTTTCTTTTTCTAAAGCGGGAATTTCTTTTTCCAATTGTTCGAATTCATTTTTTTCTTTGAAGGTAAATTTTGCACTCGCGCTGTTAGTATTTTTAGATTTTATTTGCTCCATATTGTTTGGAGGGGTCGCTATCGTTTTGGGCTTATTTTCTTCCAACTGCTTCCACGTACGATATTGGGTATAATTACCGGGGAAATCTTTGATTTCTCCATTACCTTCAAACGCGAAAATATGATCTACTAAACGGTCCATAAAGTACCGGTCGTGACTCACAATTATTATACAGCCCGGGAAGTCCTGTAAAAACTCTTCGAGTGTGCGAAGGGTTTGTAAATCCAAATCGTTTGTCGGTTCATCCAATACCAAGAAGTTGGGGTTGCGGAAAAGAATGCTTAAAAGATGTAACCTTCGCTTTTCACCGCCGCTCAGCTTACTTAAAGGTGTAAATTGTTGCTGGGCAGTAAAGCCAAATTTCTCCATGAATTGCGTTGCACTTATTTTGCTTCCATCAGCCAAAGGAAAAAATTCTGCAAAATCTTTTACATATTCAATTGCCCTTTTATCTTCTTTATATTGTAAACCTTCCTGCGCAAAATTTCCAAACACAACTGTATCTCCGTGGTTAATTTTTCCACTATCAGGTGGTATAATGTTAAGCGCCACTTTTAAGAAAGTTGATTTACCAGTTCCATTCTTGCCAACAATACCTATGCGTTCTCCTTTTTTAAACGTGTAGTCAAATCCTTTCATTATAACTTTATCACCATAAGACTTGTACACTTTTTTCATCTCCAACACTTTTCCTCCGAGCCGCGTCATTTTAACCTGTAATGATACTTCAGCTACCTCTTTTCGCTGATTCACCCTTTCTTCGACCTCTACAAAAGCATCCTGCCTGCTTTTAGATTTTGTAGTGCGTGCTTTAGGTTGTTTACGCATCCATTCCAGTTCTTTTCTGAAAATATTTTTGTCCTTTAAAAGCTCACTCTGCTGCACCTCGAGCCTTAACGATTTTTGTTCTAAGAAATAATCATAATCTCCCTGGTATACATACAATTTTTCATCATCAAGTTCTACAATTTCATTGCAGACCGTATCTAAAAAATAACGATCGTGGGTAACCAGCAGTAATGTACTTTTATTAGTTGCCAAAAAGTTTTCAAGCCATTCTATCATTTCCACGTCCAGGTGGTTGGTTGGCTCATCCAGTATAAGTAAACATTTGCCTTCGTGAAGTTGAGCTTCTATAAGTGCCTGTGCCAATGCTACTCGTTTTCTTTGTCCACCACTTAAATTTTTTACCTGCTCATTCAGGTGATGAAGATTTAATTTCCCGAGAATTTGTTTTAAGTCGCTTTCAAAGCTCCAGGCATTCGCTTCCGTGAGTTCAGTAACGAGCTCGCTTATACGATTTTCGTCATGGCTTTCATTTTCCAGCAACATTTCATACTCTTTTACAATGCGCACTACCGGGTTATCAATATTTAAAATATTATCCCAAATAGACCTGTCGTTTTCAAAAGCCGTATCCTGTTGCAGCATGATTACCTTTACATCTTTATGCACCCAAACGGTTCCGCTATCAGCGGTATCCTGACCAGCAATAATCTTTAAAAGTGTGGATTTGCCACTACCGTTGCGGGCAACAAAAGCAATTTTATCCCCTTCTTCCACGTGAAAACTAATATTGTTAAAAAGCTTCCTTATACCAAATGATTTACTTAAATTTTCTATTGACGCATAATGCATGGCGCGAAGGTAGTTGACCGGTTGAGGTAATTAAAATCTAAATTAAAGAATAATATTAGGCGAATTTTATTTTGAGCAACAATACTACCCTCATAACATTTCAGTTTTGACTTTAGACAGGAACCAGTATTAACAACGAGTACATTTCTCCAATGTTACCGACCTATAAAAAAAGCCAATTGTTTATTAACTTTGCCGCCATTCAAAAATGCAAATGAATTACTTCGTACATCCTACAGCAGTTATAGATGATGGTTGTGAAATTGGTGCCGGAGTTAAAATTTGGCATTTCTCCCACATAATGCCTGGTTGCAAAATAGGTGATAATTGCAACATCGGGCAAAATGTAGTGGTATCGCCCAAAGTTATTCTCGGTAAAAACGTAAGGGTTCAAAATAATGTTTCCATTTATGAAGGAGTTATCTGCGAGGATGATGTCTTTCTCGGACCTTCAATGGTTTTTACTAATGTAATAAACCCAAGAAGTGCCGTTAGCAGGAAGGAAGAATTTAAAAAGACTATCGTAAAAAAGGGAGCCTCTATCGGAGCAAATGCAACTATTGTCTGCGGCCACGATATAGGCGAGTACGCATTTATAGGCGCAGGCGCTGTTGTTACAAAAGAGGTAGCGGCGTATTCCTTGGTCGTTGGAAATCCCGCCAGACACGTGGGTTGGATGAGTGAGTACGGTATTAAATTAGATTTTGATAAAAATAACAGGGCTATTTGTCCGGAAAGCCAACAGGAATATTTATTGGAAGGCGACCAGTTAAAAAGAATAAAATAAAACATGAAAAATTTTGCATTGATAGGCGCGGGAGGTTACATAGCTCCGAGACACATGAAAGCGATAAAAGATACAGGAAATAATTTGATTGCTGCATTAGATAAAAATGATTCTGTCGGTATTTTGGACAGCTATTTTCCCGAAGCGGATTTCTTTACCGAATTTGAACGCTTCGACCGGCATCTGGAGAAATTAAAACGGCAGGGCAAGAAAATTGATTTTGTGTCGGTATGCAGTCCCAATTATTTACATGACGCTCATATACGCTTTGGTTTGCGAATAGGCGCCGACGTTATTTGTGAAAAACCAATTGTATTAAATCCATGGAATATTGAAGCGTTGCAGGAAATTGAAAAAGAAACCGGGAACCATGTTTTTAGCATTTTACAATTAAGGCTCCACCCGGCTATTATTGCTTTAAAAGACAAAATCGATTCTGGTCCGAAAGACAAAAAATATACGGTTGATCTGCAATACATCACTTCACGCGGGCACTGGTATCACACAAGCTGGAAAGGCGATATGTCAAAAAGTGGCGGTATTGCTACCAATATTGGCGTTCATTTTTTTGATATGCTGATGTGGATTTTCGGGCCCGTAAAAGAAAATACGGTTAACATGCACTCGCAAGTTACCGCATCCGGCAAACTTGAACTGGAAAAAGCAACCGTTAACTGGATGCTGAGCATAGATGTTAACACACTGCCTGAATCCGTTAGAGCAGCCGGTAAGCGAACCTTCAGAACGTTGACAATTGACGGCGATGCATTTGAATTTAGCGAAGGCTTTACCGAGTTACATACAACATCTTATACAAACATTATTGCCGGCAAAGGCTTCCCTTTAACAGAAAATCTCAGGGCAATTGAATTAGTTCATGAAATCCGAAACTTCGGCATTAAGAAATAATAATGGCAGTTAATACACATAAAAGCATATTGATTACAGGGGGTGCAGGTTTTATTGGGTCGCATCTTACCAGGTTATTTGTGAATAAATACCCTGATTATAAAATAGTAAACCTCGACAAACTCACCTATGCAGGTAATCTCGAAAATTTGAAGGATATAGAAGATAAGCCCAATTACACTTTTATAAGAGGTGACATAGAAGATATGGAGTTGGTGAAAAGTCTTTTTGAAAAATACCAGTTTACCGGCGTTTTGCATTGCGCTGCAGAAAGCCATGTTGACCGTTCGATAACCGACCCGCTGGCGTTTGTAAAAACAAATGTGTTGGGTACGGTCTCTTTATTACAGGTAGCAAAAGATGCATGGAAAGATAATTTTAACGGTAAACTATTTTACCATATTTCTACTGACGAAGTATATGGAAGTCTTGGCGATGAGGGCTTTTTTACTGAAGAGACTCCTTATGATCCACGGAGTCCTTATTCGGCGTCAAAAGCATCGTCAGATCATTTCGTGAGCGCATATTATCATACCTATAATTTACCCGTAATTATATCCAATTGTTCCAATAATTACGGTCCGTTTCATTTTCCTGAAAAATTGATTCCTCTTTGCATTCATAATATTATCAACAATAAACCATTGCCTATTTATGGCAAAGGACTTAACGTACGAGATTGGCTGTTTGTAGAAGACCATGTAAGAGCAATTGATACTATTTTTCACAACGGCAGAATTGGTGAAACCTATAATATCGGTGGCCATAATGAATGGAAAAACATCGACATCATAAAAGAACTTTGCACGCAAATGGATAAAAAACTGGGGCGTGAAAAGGGAACATCTGAAAAGCTAATAACTTTTGTAAAAGACAGGCAAGGGCATGACTTACGCTATGCCATAGACGCAACTAAATTAAAAAATGAATTGGGCTGGCAGCCATCACTTCAATTTGAAGAAGGATTGTCAAAAACGATTGACTGGTATCTTAATAATAGTGAATGGTTGAATGATGTAACCAGTGGTGCTTATAGAAGTTATTATGAAAAACAATATGGTGCTTAGAGTGCCGTTTAGAAAACTAAGAAAAATTAACTTAAGCACATTCTAAACTTTTATAAATTCTCAATAAAAATGAAAGGAATTATTCTTGCCGGAGGAAGTGGAACCAGGTTGTATCCTATTACAATGGGAGTAAGCAAGCAACTGATGCCCATATACGATAAACCAATGATTTATTATCCGCTATCGACGCTAATGCTGGCCGGAATCAGAGATATTCTAATTATCACCACACCCGAAGATCAACAACAGTTTAAACGGTTATTGGGAGATGGAAATCAATGGGGTTGCAGTTTATACTATGAAGTACAGGAAAAGCCGAATGGCCTTGCCCAGGCATTTGTTATTGGAGAAAAATTTGTGGGCACGGATGCTGTTGCATTGGTATTGGGAGATAATATTTTTTACGGAAGCGGTTTTTCAAATCTTTTGCAAAAATCGGCAAATCCTGATGGTGCAGTAATTTTTGCTTATCCGGTTAGTGACCCTGAAAGATACGGTGTAGTAGAGTTTGATAAAGATCTTAACGCAATAAGCATCGAAGAAAAGCCATCAAAACCAAAATCTAGTTATGCAGTACCTGGCTTATATTTTTACGACAATACCGTAGTGGAAATTGCTAAAAATATTGCGCCATCTGCAAGAGGAGAATATGAAATCACCGATGTAAACCGTAAATATCTCGTCGATAAAAAATTAAAAGTTGCAGTTCTTAACCGGGGATTTGCATGGCTCGATACAGGAACTTTTGAATCGCTTCATGATGCTTCCGAATTTGTGAGGGTAATCGAAAAGCGACAAGGCTTTAAAATCGGTTGCCTGGAAGAAATTGCCTATCGCATGGGATTTATAAATAAAGACCAATTGAATACGCTTGCAGAAAAGTTCGAGAAAAGCGGATATGGGGAGTATTTGAGAAGTGTTATTTAAAAAATATACATAATCTTAAAGCCAAAAACTTCATAATTTACATTCTTGTTAATTCAGCCATTCTATTTATTTCCGCTTTATAAAATTTCTTATAGTCAATTCGCGGCATTAGCCAGGTCATTTTATCCAAAACTAATATGGCCAAAATATTATTAACTTCGCACGCATTATTAAAACTCTGTTTAAACGAAAATTTAAACGATCTATTAAATGAAGATATCTGGAGTAATTTTATTTTTATTTCTTTCAACGCTACTATGTTCCCTTAAGGTAAATGCCCAAAATAATTTGTTCAATTCAAATGATTTAAGCAACATCAATATAGATAATTACAGCGATGATGAAATTGCCTCTATGCTTCAAAAAGCAAATGAGTCAGGTATTTCTCAAACTCAATTACTTAAATTGGCCGCAGATAAAGGATTACAACCTGGCGAAGTAGCTAAGCTACGCAGTAGGCTGGGACTGTTGCATAAAGCCCAGCTATTAAATAAGAACATTGACGTTGAAAATTTATCTTCTGATAGTTCAAGTCAACATGAGTATGATAGTTCGGCATCGACGATTGTTATGCAAAAATTTAAACCAGACGAAAGTATATTTGGTTCAGAATTGTTTTCCGGAAATAGTTTAGTTTTTGAACCTAATCTTCGAATACCGGCTCCGGCAGGTTATATTTTGGGACCGGATGATGAGATGGTAATTTCAGTTTACGGATATAGTGAAAGAAAATACAATCTGCTAGTAAACGAGCAGGGCGAAATTTACATTCCGAATGTCGGACCGATTTTGGTTAACGGATTATCGATTGAAGCAGCTACTGAAAGAATAAAATCAAAACTCGCTTCCACGATTTACAAGGCAATAAATTCTGGTAGAACAAAAGTTCAGGTCACTCTGGGCAAAATCCGAAGTATACGCATTACAGTAATAGGCCAGGCCAAAAAACCAGGCACCTTCACGGTTTCGTCATTAACCACATTATTTAATGCCCTCTATCTGTGCGGCGGCCCCACGAATATGGGAAGTTACCGCGATATTGAAGTTATTCGCGGCAATGCTGTAAAGCGAACTGCAGATCTCTATAATTTTTTGGTTAATGGAGATCAGACCGATAATATTTTTCTCAAAGAGGGTGATGTTATCAAAATCCCTTATTACAAGACGCGGGTAAAAATTTCGGGGAAAGTAAAAAGAGAAGGCAAATATGAAATCCTAGATTCAGAAACTTTCAGTGATCTGTTACGATATTGTGGAGGTTTTACCGATGATGCTTATCGCGGAGCTGTCTCAGTAATAAGAATAACGGAAACAGAAAAAAGGATAATTGATCTTGAATCATCTCAGTATAATAGTTTCAAACCAAATGGAAGCGATGAGTACATTGTAAGAAAATTACAAGATCAGTTTGGAAACAGGGTTGTTATTGAAGGATCTGTAAACAGGCCAGGTGATTATGAATTAACCCCTGGCATTACGGTAAAAGACCTCATAGAAAAGGCAGGAGGACTGTTGGATGATGCTTACAGTAATAATGCCACTATTTTCAGATATTTAAGCAACAAAATACCCACAACTGTTTCGCTAGATGTGGATTCAGTTTTAAATTTTGGCGAGAGGGTGTATCTGCAAAAAAATGATTCGATCTATATCCACTCCATTTTTGATTTTACCGATAAAAATTTTGTTACGGTTGAGGGAAATGTTAGGAAGCCTGGAATAATTCAATGGCGTAAAAAAATCACACTTCACGATGTGCTTCTTTCGGTTGGTGGATTGACAGAGTCCGGCGACTCATCCAATATAGAAATTTCCAGGCGAATCAGGAACGCGAATGTGGATAAGGCGAATCATAATGAAAGTACTGTTTTTAATATAGATCTCTATAATAAAAACCCTGCACTGAATAACGTATTTCTTGAACCGTTTGACATGATAATTATAAAGACTCTGCCGGGTTACATATCGCAGAGAAGCGTCTTAGTACAGGGAGAAGTAAAAAATCCAGGTAGATACGCACTCGAAACGAGTGGTGAAAAAATTAGTGATATTATGATACGGGCCGGAGGATTTAAAGCATCTGCCGATAGCTCTTCCATTACTATCAGAAGAATTAGTAAATCGAATTTAACAAAACAGGAGCGGGAAAGTTTATTGGAAAGAATTCTGAATATAAGTCAAGACAGTTTGTTGAGTAATCCAAAAATGAAAGATGAGCTATATAAACCGTACGATTTAATAAGTGTTGACCTTTCAACCGCATTGGCTCACCCTCAAAACTCAGAAAATCTCATATTGGAGGAAGGCGATATTCTAACGATAGACCGCGGTTCTAATTTAGTAAAGATATCAGGAGATGTTTATTTCCCAACTATTGTGCCTTATCAACCAAATAAAAATCTTAAATATTACGTGGAACAAGCTGGAAATTTTACTTCGTCAGCCCGCAAAAGCGGCTCATTGGTAATTTACCCGGATGGGAAAGCTGCTTCGGTAAAACATTTTTTATGGTTTAAGTCCTATCCTGCAATCACACCCAGATCAGAAATTTTTATACCTCAAAAGCTTAAAAACAATAGAGCAAAATTAAGTGTGGGCGAATTAGCACTTTTAGTGTCAGCATTAGGAATAATGGTCAACGTATTGAAGTTATAGCCGGAGATTTTTGGATGTTGAAGAAACCAATCAATTTTCTTTTTAATGATAGCCCTCATTATAAAACTCCGACGATTATATTTCAAGAAGATTTTTTGCAATTTTATTTTTATAAATTTTAAAATCCTTCGCTAATAAATAGAAATGGGTTAGTTAAGAAGTAAATGAAAAGGATGAAAATGCATTTAAAATCAACAACTATTCATGGTTCTGCTATAAGAAAAAGTTTAGGATTAATTTTGCAGTTTCGATAAACTATTAGCTCAATCATATATGAATTTTTATAGCGAAAAGGCAAATGAATATTATGCACAAGCAAGGAAAGATATACTACCCTACATTCCAAAAGGGGTAAGCATGTTGGACATTGGTTGTAGTGGCGGAAATATACTTTGCTATCTCAAAGAAAATAACTTAATAAATGAGGCCGTCGGTGTTGATTTAATGGAAATCGCAGGGAGTAACCAAAAAAATCCATTAATTGATAAATTTATTGCAGCTGATATTGAAGACAAAGAACTTGATCTTCCTCGTGGGCATTTTGATATCCTTTTATGTGCGGACGTGCTAGAACACTTGGCTGATCCGTGGGACATTCTTGAATACTTGAAAGGTTTTGGCAAAACAGCAGCATGTATTATAATAAGTATCCCCAATATAAGGGAGTACAGAGCCTTTTATAAAATTTTTTTCAAAGGGGATTTTAAATACCAGCCATCAGGAATACTGGATAAAACGCATTTGAGATTTTTTTGCAAAAAAAACATTGTAGAGTTGGTATCCGGCGCAGGATTCATAATTGAAAAAACCGAACCCAGTTTTAAAACCTGCCCTCTTCAGAAAAAAAGGAATCTATTTAGTAAGCTTACTCTAGGTATTTTTGATCAATTTTTAGCCCAGCAATATATAGTGACTGCCAGAAAACCATAGAATGAAAGACAGCAAGCTTTTTAAAAATTCCTCTTTTTCTGTTTTACAAACTGTGGCAACTGCAATTGCAGCATTGATACTGTTTAAACTAATGGTAGTTTATGCAGGATTGAAGGTTACAGGCGTATGGGCATTCTTAACTTCAATTAATGCTATTGCCAGTTTTGGAAGCTATGGTTTTGCTAACTCTTTGCTTTATTACATTCCGAAATATAAATTAGAAAACGACCCAAAAAAATTAAACAGCCTTATTAATACTACCTTATTGCTGTCCTTTTTTTTTACAGCAATACTGTGTGCAATTTCTTATTTCATATTTACCTTAATAATTCCGGAAACGGTTGATATAAAATCAGCAGCCCTTGCATTCCGGCTCTTGCCCCTTGTTGTTATTTCATTTTTTTTTTCAGGACTTTCAGTATCGTGTCTTTCTATCCTGGATGGTTTAATATTGATGCACATTAGGGCGAAGATTAATATAGCTGGTTCTGCAGTTTTTTTGACAGCGGGCTTTATTTTGCTTTTGCATTTTGGTATAATAGGAATCGCAATTGCACAAATAATCCAGAATCTGTTTTTATTGGTTGTATCTGTTTGGCAGGTAAAAAAACATTTACCTGATTATCATTTTTCTTTTGATTTTAATAAAAAAATTTTTAAAAGCATTTTCAGATATGGCTTTAATTTTCAGATCATTTCAGTTACGCAAATAATCAGCGAGCCATTTATGAAAGCAATGATTACAAAATTTGCGGGAAGCGAAAACACAGCGATTTTTGATTTTTGCGTAAAGTTGTTGAGTGTATTTCGCAGTCTTATTATAGCTGCCAATCAAACCATCATACCTCAAATAACTATTTTTAAAACGAAAGGCTATCAGCAAAGAATAAACGTATATTATAAAGCAAATTTTAAACTGATATTGTTCTTAGGCATTTTGTTCTTTCTATCTCCCATAGTTTTAACAGACGCAATTTCTATATTCTTTTTAAACCATTCCAGCGAGGAATTCAATTTTATATTAATTAATGTTTCCGTTGCTTTTTTTATTAATGCGCTGGCGTTTCCGGCCTATTTTCATAATTTGGGCACAGGTCATTTGAAATGGAATGTAATTAATAATGTAGTTTCGGCAACGCTGATTTTAATTTTTGCGCCCTTATTGGGTCAATTGATTGGAGGAAATTATGTAATAATTTGTTGGACTTTATCGGCAATGATTGGTTCGATAATTTTAATAACGGCGTTCAACAGGGAGAATCACATTTCGTTAGTTTCCTTTTTTAATTTTAATACTATTCAAATATTAATAGCTATGGCAGCTTCGTTTATGGTATGCAGGTATTTAAGCCGCATTGCGCCATTTCGTAATTCCCTTTATTTCACTACATTTATTAATTTAATTGTCTTAATAATATTTTTATTTTATCCCGTCGTTAAAAATTCAACTTTTATAGAAATAAGGCGCAGGATTATTTTGCTTCGCAGGGAAAAATTTAGGAAAAGCATAGCATAAAAATAATCTTCTTTGGAACGGAGTTAAAAAGTATCATTTTTTCTAAGTACTAGAGTTATCCCACTTACGTATTTTAAAAAAATAAAGTAAAACGAATTTGAAGACGATCGGATATCTTTTTTCTTATACTCTTCTATTAGCGGCATTCTTATAATAGAACGCAATTTTTGTTTATAATATGGATACGTAAAGTCAAAGGAACATTTGAGCCGGCAATGTTTGGCCGTTGCATTTATTTGCCTTAGTGTTTGATAATTTACCTGGTACGTTAAATAGTCGGCATGTTTTTCTGCGTATTCCTGGATCGAGTTAACTAATCCGTTTTGTTTATTTTTTTTATAAGTTCCTATTCGCAGATAAGATGCCCATTTTATCCAGAAATATGTAGTGGTCCAATTCTTGAATTTATGAACGAAGGGAATTAACAGATGACCTTCATAAAAGTAATGCCGAAGAGGGTACAGATGAAATGAATAACCATGCCCTGCCATCGTTCTGTGGATCTCTTTTAAAAAAAGTTCCTGGTTAAAAACATGTTCCATCACCTGGTTTGAAAAAATAAGATCAAAAAAGTTATCGGTAAATGGCCATTGATCATTTGACGTAATTAGCTTTAAGTTATTCTCCCAAATAATTTGCGGGGCTACTGATTGGAGCAGGGAGATAGTTTTGCTAAAGTAACCCCTTTCCTGCACATGTGAATCATCCACATCAAGGCCATAAAATTCAAATGAGACTCCAGGATGCTTAAGTGGCAATTCTCTAACAAGCGTGCTTAACAGCAGGCCATTTCCACAACCAACATCTAATATTTTTATGATGGTTATCCCTTTTAAATTGTATTTATGTTTGATAATTGTATTGATAATTGCATAGATGTGCAAATGGGTAGTACTTAAAAAACGTTTCGCTGTCATTATTCTGCCTCTATTTTTCAACTCAGCTAAAATAGGGAAGAATATTTACATATACTTAAATTGGCTTGTTCTAAAAAGCAGGCAATGGCATATGACCGAAATTGTAAGAAGATTTGTTTTAACTTGCCCCGCATAAGTATAACATTGCGGAATGTTTTTTAAATCAGGAAAAATATATGACAATATTGAATGATCAGGCTCCATTGCTACAACACTCATTCTTTAATTTTCTAAGATCGCTATTAAAAAAATGGTGGTTGTTTGGTATCGTTGGTTTGGTATTTGGGATAATAGGTTTTATTTACGCCTGGCAGCAAGAACCAAAGTATGAAAGCAACCTTACTTTCATACTTGATCAAGGCAATAACGGTTCGGGCGTATCGGGCGCGTTAAGCCTTGCGGCGCAATTCGGCTTTAATATAGGTGGAGGCTCAAACGAAATGTTTTCCGGAGATAACATCTTAGAAATAATAAAAAGCCGGCATATTGTAGAAAGTGTATTTCTGTCTGTTGATACATTCAATACAACACCTTATACATTGATTGAGTTTTACCGGCAAAAAATCCTTGAGGTAAATAATAAAAATGGTCCCACAAAAGGGCAAGTGCATTTTCCGGTGGGTACTACACGGGAATCATTAAATTATGGTCAGGATAGTGTATTGTACGCCACCTTTAGGAACTTTGTAAATTACGCGTTAGAAGCAGATCGGCCAGACAAGAAGCTTAGCATTTTCTCTATACGGGTTACGAGTGGTAACGAAAAATTTACAAAAGTATTTACTGATAAACTAATACATGCTACCGATAGCTTTTATACTGATATCTGCAGCAAAAAAGAAAGACAAACACTTGAAATACTTGAACAACGTGTAGCCTCTATGAAGGGTGGTCTCTCATCAAGTATAGCCAACAAGGCAGCATCGCAGGATGCCAATTTAAACCCTGCGTTTGCCGAGTCCCAGGTGCCTCTTCAAAAGCAACAGGTGAATATCCAGGTATATGGAACTGCATACGGGGAAATGTTCAAGAATCTTGAGCTGGCACGCTTTCAATACCTCAATAAAATTCCATTAATACAAATAATAGACCATGCCGACTACCCGATGAGGAAGATAAAAGCGAGTAAGCTAAAAACAGCGATTTTCTTTGCGTTTGCCGGTGCGTTTATGACATTTCTGTTCCTCTGGTTAATCAGGCTTTATAAAGGAATGCATTGATATATTTCAAACGAATTTAAAAGTTCTATTTAGCAAGTTAATTTTACTATAGATGTATATTTATTGTTTACTATTCATCCTCCTGGCTATAATTGCTGTAGAGTATGAGTTTAAGACGGTAAAAAATATTGATTTTATACTTGCAGTAATTGGAATTTTCTTGACGTTGTTTGTAGGTTTCAGGAATGTATCTGTTTCAAGGGATTATTTACCTTACCTTAACACTTTCAATTATATAGTACATGGCGGAAGTACAATCCAAGGAGCCTTGTTGCCGCTTTATGAGCCGGGATTTGTTTTTATTGTCAAAGTATGTTATAACATTTTTCATGATAATGCTCCGCTGGCTATTATGCTTGTTTTTGCCGCATTGAGTATTGGTATTAAATTTTTCGCTTTCCGTAAACTTGCCTTCAATCCATTTATTGTTCTCTTATTGTATTACAGTCATTATTTCTTTA
Source organism: Ginsengibacter sp. (assembly GCF_057362405.1). Classification (NCBI taxonomy): domain Bacteria; kingdom Pseudomonadati; phylum Bacteroidota; class Chitinophagia; order Chitinophagales; family Chitinophagaceae; genus Ginsengibacter; species Ginsengibacter sp. The sequence continues at coordinate 19,023 of NZ_JBMQQG010000106.1, read as the reverse complement.
TTGAAGAAATGACCCAGATCCGTAATGGTTTGGCTTGTTCATTTTTTTTTCTTGCCATTTATTTCTATCTCAAAAATGATAAAATAAAAGTATTCACCTGCATACTGTTTGCAATACTTTTCCATAATTCAGCAATATTGTATCTGCTTTTATTTCTTATACGCAAAGACCAATTAAACCCGTGGTTGTATGGGACTATTTTTCTTGGAGCAATTGTCCTCGGTTTAATTAGATTACCATTATTGTCCTTTGTACTCCCCAACGTAGATCTTGCTCTGATTTCTACAAAGCTTACTACCTACGCGGATACCGCCGATACGTCAATGTATGATAAGATTAGATTTTTTAATGTGTTGAACACCTGTAATGTCTTGTTAACAGCTTATATTTTCTTCTATGCTATAAAATATAAGATTCAAGATACGAGACTCATCTTGTTTCTAAAATGTAATATCATCAGCATTTTCGTGTATGGCTTACTGATAGACATTCCTTCGATGGCAACAAGAACAACCGAGCTCTTTGGTGCGGTATTCCCTTTACTGTTTGCCTATCTCGTAACGCTGCCGCCGTTTAAAAAATGGAATATTCAGATTTTGATAGGAGTAGCCTGCATTTATTTTTACATCAACCTCTTTTATGGTGATTTGATGAACCCTTATGAGATTATCAGGCTTAAGTAACACAAAGGAGTCATAATAGCTAATTCTGATTTTCTTCAGGATAATATTATCCGTGTTCTCCCTATATGACTCTTGGATCGACATAGTATAATAATCCTTAAAAACGTGATTATATATACTTATACTTTTTCCTTAAGCCAAGCATACTGAGAATAAAATCAACCGTTAACAAAAAGTAATGGAACCTGTTTTGACTGAAGATAATAGCGTGGAAAATATTAGCTGAACCAGCCCTGAAATGCCTCTTTAATACCAATGCTACTCCTGAATAGAAGTAATACTTAGCAATTCTATTATCTGTTTTTAAGAGTTTCCGCTGTTTGATAAAGTAGTCTTTTTTTTCTGAAAAAAATTTATAATCAATGGTTCGATTACTTATTCCATTATTACAAAAACTCGATACTGTGTTAGCGACAAACTTTTTCTGCAACGAGCTATCTTCAAATATTTTCAGGTTCAGATCATAATCAGCTAAAATTTTATACTGCTGGTTATAACCTTTAAATTTTTCAAAAATAGATTTGCGATAAAATATGGCCTGATGGGGGATATTCAGTGCTATCAATTTTTCAAGGTCTGTTTGTTGACCAAGTATTTTACGTTCATTTTTTATAACCACTTTTCCGTAAATCAGGTCGGTATTTCTAAAATCGGCTGAATTAAAAATAGAAGCTATAACTCCCTTGCAAAGTTCATCATCTGCCCCCAGGAAAAGGAGCCAGGTTCCTGATGCGGCGGCAATTCCTTTGTTCATTGCATTATATATTCCATCATCTGGTTCGCTAATCCAATAGTGTATGCTTGTATTGTATTTTTTAAGCAAGTCTATAGTTCCGTCTGTGCTTCCTCCATCAATAATCACAAGTTCAATATCGTTGTAATCTTGTGTAACGATACTTTCTATAGCCTTGCTAAGTACAGGTCCCGGGTTAAATACCGGAATAATAACCGAAATTTTATCTCTAGCCATTTTTTAATTAACGATTACCGTATCACGATATAATATCGGATAAAATACTTTAACATGCGTGGGAAAAAATAAATAAATGATTTTTTGTAAGGCTTTCCTGTTGTTCCTGAAACTGCATAGAGCCTGGGATAATACCTAAAAATATAAAAAACTATATTTTCGCTTATCGCTGATAAAACGGCTTTTGCAAGGGCATGTTCAAAATAAATTCTCTTTGAATCATTAAGAATTGAGGCATACTTAAAGAGAAATGTTTTGGCAAAAAAAGGCTGGAAACCAAAAATGCAAGATTGGGAATTTGTAAAATTATTGGTAAGATCTGCTATCAATTCCGCATCTGGATGCTTTTTGTAAAAATTAATGAAATCACCTGCGTTTGAAATTTTATAACGACCTGTTATTTTAAACACAAAAGAAGTTTCCCTGATAAATGATGAGTTGTTAATAGCAAATTCGATACAGCGCATTTCGCCAAGGCCTTTACCAAATTCAACAGGATAATTATTCCCATTGAAACAAAGTACCTCAAGCCGCTCGTTTTTAATTTGGTCAGTAAAATGGACTGATAAATCCTCATCAGAATTTTCCACAAATACCACTGGATAATTATAAGTTCCGAGGTAGTGATTTATTGTATCAATGTAATCAGCTTTTCTTTTTTCGGGGTCATTTAATAATGTAAAATCCTTATTATACGTATTAACGGTTGCCGTTAAAAGCAAAATGATATTATTATTTTCAGTAGAAGTCTTGCGCACGAAATGGAATAATTTTTAACTTAAGAGCAAAATAATCTAATTATGCAGTAGGGCTTTACACCTTTTGATTTACCGTGTAAATTTAATTGAGTTCTTTAAGAGGACAACATTGAAACTATGTTTAATTAAAAAATTATTGTAATACATAAACTGCAGATGATTCAGTTTTGTTTTCATATTCATTTATAATAACCAGGATGCCTTTATCAAAGGAAGGCAGGCCTACATTGGTAATTGAATTGAAGGGAGCAAATTGTTTTGTGAGGACATTATTTACATATATAAAAGTAGAGGCAGGTAGTTTATTTCCAAAATTAATATTCAGCTTTTCTAACTTCCGATTCCAATTGAAATCAAAAGCTATTTCATTTTTGTTTTTGTTGATATTGCTGTAATATCCTTGCTTAGTGTTAATATTTTTATCAGCAATATTATCAATAAACGAACTTGCCAATCTATTTTTAACTGTAATATCCCGTTTGTTAACTGTAATATCCCGTTTTACAAAGGCTGATTTATTTTCCTGCAACATCGTTGATATGGTGTCATTTGAATTGCCATTCCACCAATTAAATCGTTCGCTGTAAAACCATACATACTTATCACTGGAAGCAAGAGCAAATTTTATATTTTCATTAAGCCATTTCCATTTGGTGTCCCTTTTCAATCCTCTCTCGAATGAAGGGGTGGCGCCTATCAAACCATCGTAAAAAACAGGTTGCGCTATCTCAATATTTTTGGATTCTTTTTTTGATTTTTCAGAATTCAATAATTCAAGCATAGTTTTTTTAAGGAGCGCTTTTGCCTCTAAAAATTGAGAGGGCTTGGTATTCCAATATGAATACTCGTCCCCGTCTGTTATGATTACATTTTTATTTTTATTTTCCAGGATGCCTTCAATAAATGATATTAATAAAATATGGCGTGTTTTGCCAAGCGGAGTATATTTTTTTTCCTGGGCGATAAGGCTGGCTATCCATATGGAAATAAAATTGAATGATTTTTTTATGCTTTGTAAAGAAGCAATAAATTGTTGTCCCCTTTGTCTTACACGATTTTGAACTTCCGTAAGTGTCCTACCCGGATATTGCTCAGGAGAGAATGTCCATGGGTTAAATAATTTATTTTCATAATAATACTCAGGGTCAAAAAATACCCCGGATAAATTTCCTATTTTCATTGCTTTTGATAAATTGGCCATATTAGCTCTTATGTTTCGCCATGCTGTGTCATTAAACCAATTTCCACCTAATTTGCTAAAACCTCTAAGTATAATAAAATTGTTGGAATACTTCCCCCAATTAAGCAACGGCAGCTTTTTAAATTGGAAATAACTATCCTTTTGTAAAGACGTATCGAACGCCTCCATAATATTTCTTTTTAGAGAAAAGCATACCCCGTCAAAAGGTGTATTTTGCATTGAGTCAAGCCGGTTGCTTAGTTGAGTTACATCAGGATAATCCCACCCGAATTCAACGATTTTTACATTTTGCGCATTAACCTGCATCATTAGGACCAGTAGGAAAATGACAAAAAAAACCAGCTTTTTAAAGGGATTAAACATATATATGGCTTATCGTTAATTGCGCGCAAGATAGCCGTTAATTTATTTTAGCTGTAAAAAGCAATTAGCCATTGCCGTTGGTAATTCGTTTAAAGACGCCTTGCCAAATTAAATCTAAAGCGACATCGGAGTAATTGCTCTGCACAAAAGCCCTATTTTTTTTTGCAAGAGATTCCCGCTCTTCCGGCTTCATTTCTTTTATTTGTTGAATTTTGGCAATCCATTCATCATCATCCAAACAATATAATTTTTCACCGGCGCTATCCATAACTTCTTTATAAGCAGGTGTTGCCGATACAACAGTTGGCAGCCCGGTAAACCAAAAAGAAATTAACTTATTGGCAGGTTTATACCACCCAAATAGATTTTTTTTATTAAGAGGAATAATTCCACAATCGCACTCACTGAATACTTTATTGTTAGTATTTAAATCCCACTTGTGATATATAGTTGTAATGGGTAACTGCGTCAATATTTTATTTACATCGCTATTAATTAATTTCCCATACATGGGATATTTTTCTGTAGTAATAACATGCAATTCGCAGTACGAGTTGAGATTTCTAAAGACTTCTTTAAAATGTAAAAAATGTGGTAAGACTGCACTCTGCCCTTCCCAAACCAATTTCAATTTATTCTTTATTGAAAAATCGGTTTTGATGAATCTGTATTCGTTTTCCATATAATCGAGACTTACTATTACATCATCATTCCACTGTTCAATATTTTTTTTTAATTCTGTACTTGAACAGAGGACGACATCAGCAATTTTCAGCCACTTCACGATAAGCCTCTTATGATTGAAATAAAGTAATGTTTCTTTCCTCAATATAAACCAGCCAACGCCCTTGAATAATGTGTTGAAAATGTTCGATGAAAAAATTAAACTATCCACCATTTCAAACATAAACTTCGTTCTTGGATGTTTCCTCTTGTAAAGAAGCCACTGGCTAAGGTTAGCCGGAGCAGTTAATAAGATAATATCGTACTCCCTATTTTTATCGGCTATTTCGAACGGAACATTATTTCTTTTTGCAAAATAAGGAAACCTGCGGCGGTCTCCTGGTTGAGATAAATCAGGCAAATAGGGAACATAACCTATTTTTAGTTTTTTAAAATCCATACATCGTTTTGTAAACTATTAAAGCCGGTGTTAATCTCACGAATAAAACCATAAACTTTTTCAAATATAGTACGGAAATGATTATTCGTGCTTCACAATAAAAGGTTAGTTAACAATCATTTCTGAAAAATATAAAAATAGTGAATTGGATTATTCATTCAATTTCAGCAATAGGCAAAAATATTTCTCTACTTGTTTTACAATCTCGCACCAAAAAATTCGTTATTTGTATGGACCAAGAATTCTTACACAATGACCCCTAAGCCTTATTGTTTGCAGGGAACTGCATGCATAAAATATTTTAATGCCGTTAACAAGCACGTTCATTTATCGGAAACTAACTGCATAAATTTCCTTTTTAAATGGCCTTACATTCATAAAAATGTAATTTTAAGCAATCTCCCGGCGAAAAATCCAGCCGATCATTTTACTTCTATAAAAAAAATTTGGTTAGTCGTTCTGGGTATTTTTTCATTTTTTCAAATCTCATTTGATGATTGAATACGAAATAAGGCCTCAAAATAAGTTCTCACTAGGGTTAAAGGAACTATGGAAATATCGTGAGCTATTTTATTTCTTTACCTGGCGTGATGTAAAAGTAAAATATAAACAGGCGGTACTTGGGATTTTATGGGCCATATTACAACCGTTGGTAATGATGCTGATGTTCACCCTTATATTTAGTAAAGCGTTAAATGTGAGTAGTGATGGAATACCTTACCCTGTCTTCGCCATTAGCGGATTGCTTATCTGGAACATCTTTAGTAACGGCCTTATTAATAGCGCAAATAGCATGGTGACAAATGCGAACATCATAAAAAAAATATATTTCCCGCGGCTCATAATACCAATGAGCGCCATTTTAACCGCTTTGGTTGATTTTGTTTTTGCCTTGATTATCTACGCTGCAATTCTTGTTTATTATCACCAGGAGGTAAGTATGGTAAAATTATTTCTATATCTTCCGCTAAGCATTTTAATTACTGTTATAACCACTTTTGGACTTGGTACTTTCCTTGCTGCGTTAAATGTAAAATACAGGGATTTTCAATATATTATTCCGTTTATGATTCAGTTTTTATTATTTGCTAATCCTGTATTGTATTCCTCTAAAGCATTTACCAACCCGGTTATAAACGGGCTTATGAGAGCGAACCCTATTGCATCTGCAATCCAACTATGCAGGAGTATATTTACAGGTATTGAAGTTGATTGGCAGGCAATAATGTTTGGAAGTATAGTAGCTGTATTATTATTATTAGCCGGCGTATATACCTTTAGAAAGACGGAAGCATATTTTGCAGACTTAGCATAATGTATGAAACCAATTTTAGAAATACAACATATTACCAAACAGTTCATACTGGGAGAAAAGCAGGAAGGCTATCTCGCATTAAGAGATTCTATTGCCAATCCTTTTAAGAAAAAAGAAGACAAGGGTAGCGCCTTTTTTGCCTTAAACAACATAAGTTTTGATGTTTATCCCGGCGAGAGTATTGGAATAATTGGAAAGAACGGCGCCGGTAAAAGCACATTATTAAAAATACTAAGTAAAATAACGCCGCCAACAAGTGGTAAAATAATCTGCCGTGGAAGAATAGCCAGTTTGCTGGAAGTGGGTACGGGTTTTCATCCTGAATTGAGCGGACGTGAAAATATTTATATGAATGGAAGCATCCTTGGAATGCGAAAAAGTGAAATTAAAACTCATTTCGATGCTATTGTAAATTTTAGCGGGGTAGAAAACTTCCTCGATACGCCTCTTAAACGTTATAGCAGCGGAATGCAACTTCGATTAGCCTTTGCGGTTGCTGCACACCTTGAACCTGAAATTTTAATTATTGATGAAGTACTAGCTGTTGGCGATGCAGAGTTTCAAAAGAAATGTTTAGGCAAAATGAACGAAATAAGCAAGAGTGGAAGAACAGTCTTGTTTGTAAGTCACGATATGGGTGCTGTACAGAATTTATGCGAAAATTCTGTATTGTTACATTTCGGGAAAGTCGAAAGGAAAGGGCCTACCTCTGATGTAATTGATGAATACCTGTTAAACGCTAATCTTAATAATAAATGGGAACAGCTTAAGAGTATGGACAAACCTCATTTCTCAAAAATTGAAGCTATTATAAATGGTAAACAGCCAAATATTGTGTTGCGAATTGATTTCACCATTAACAGTCCTGCAGAAATGCAGCCGTCCTTTGTAGCTTTTGATATAGCTAATAAAAGAGGAAATGTAATCGGCCAGTCAATCCCCAACAACAATCCGTTTATATGTCTGACAAAAGAAAAAAGAGAATATTCAGTAAATATTGATATTAATGGTTTTGTGCCTAATGATTACGTGATAAGCGCCTGGATAGGGCCTCACAATTCTACTACTTATGATCTTCAAAAGGAGATCGTTGGTTTTTCAATAACAGAGTCGCCGCAGGAAGGAAGAATTTTCCCCCATACCGCTGATCACGGCAATATAATATTGCAATCAGAAGTTTCGGGCAAATTCCAAAAAATAAATCTTAGCTAATGATTAATAGGTTTATTAGTAAACTGCCTTTGCCGGATAAATTAATTTTTTTCAGTGGCAAATTTTTTAATAAAATCGGTAGCTGGATTTTAAGCTACAAAAAATTTGGCTTCTGGCAATTTCATTATAATAAAATGGAATTTCAGAAAGTCGATATTGATTTTGATGGTAAAGAATTATTTTATAAAAAGGATAGTGTTAAAGCCTTAGCAAGAAGGTCGGGAAGCGATTCTTTAGTATTTGAAACTGTAATCGTACAAGAAGAATATAAAGCGGCTGTTGATATTTTTTTTCTCAATAATATCGAATTAAATACTTTCTTAGATCTAGGCGCTAATATTGGTTTAACCTCTGTGTATGTCAAAGAAAAATTTCCAAACGCTAAAGTTATTGCGGTAGAGCCAGACAAAAATAACTATGAAATGATGCTGAGAAATTTTGAGCTTAATACGCTTTCAAATACGTTCCCACTTATGGCTGCTGTGGGCAAAAAAGATGGATTTATGGATACCGATAACGGGATAAGAGATAAAGAAAACTGGGCCATTTCCTTTAAAGAAGCCAATTGTCCAACTGAGATTGTATCTTATTCGATACCTGCACTTTTAGATAAATATTCCTTGCAGGAAATAGACTTTTTAAAAATGGATATCGAAGGTACAGAAAAGGCCATTTTTGAAAATGGTGCAGATATTTCTTTTTTGAACCAAATAAAAGTACTCGCAGTTGAAATTCATGACGAATTTAATTGCCGTAGCGACATTTATAAAGTTCTTAAAGAAAATAATTTTGTTGTTTTCAATAGTAATGAAACTACTATAGCCTTTAAAAAAACCCTATTTTGAACATTTACCATACAATAAATTGAATCTTTTTAAGGAGCTTCACAATGGATATTTCAATAATCATTTGCACATATAATCCTGAAGAAAGAATTTTCAGCCGCTGCTTAAAGGCAATTCAAAACTTCGACACAACTGGATTAGATATTGAAGTATTGCTTGTAGATAACAACAGCTACCCTGCACTCAATACGATCGATTATATAACAAAATTTTTAAACAATAATAGCAACGCGAGATATATAAAAGAAGAAAGGCCGGGATTGACATATGCACGTATAGCTGGGTGGCTCAAGGCTAGCGCTCCCATAATCATTTTTTTTGACGACGATAACGAACCTTCCAAAAATTATGCGGTTGACGCACATAATATTTTATCAAAAAGAAATGAAATCGGATTGATCGGTCCCGGAATTATTGATGTAGATTTTATTGATGGCTCCAACAAATGGCTTGAAACGGAGCGTCCTCTTTTTCAGCAAATAGTTTTGTCCGAGGAGATTTATAATAATAACAAAACTTCGTATGAAGAATGTTACCCCTTTGGGACAGGACTCATTGCCAGAAAAGAAGTCATGCAAAAATATTATGATATCGTAAGCAATCAAAAAGAGATATCAGATAGAAAAGGAAACTCGCTAGTTGGTGGTGGCGATATGCAGATTGTCTGGTGCGGTATAAAAATAGGCTACTATGCGGGAAGAACGCCATTGCTAAAAATAGTTCATATTATTCCCGGAAATCGAACGACTACAAAGTATATTAAGAAACTTTCCTACTCCCTTGGCTATTCTTCTGTTAAAACCAAATTGGGCATTTTCCCTGAAGATGAGAATAAGGTAAAATCGGAGAAAAAAACTTTCTTTAGTTTCTGTTTTCTTATGATGAAATACTTTATTGTACATTCCTATCACCCAAAAAAATTATTGATAAGAGACGTACCCAATTTAATCGGGAACGCATCAGGCTACTACTTTGCCTTTGAAGAAAAGAAGCCTCGTTGGCTAAATATAACCGAAAAAATATTTGGGCTTCATCATCATGAATAATTCAATAAATCCGATATTGGTTTCTATTATTATTGCTACCTGCAATAGAGAAAATATCCTCTGGGAAACAGTGGAAAAGGCCTGCGTGGTAATTGAAAATAGAGATGCAGAGATAATCATAGTGAACGACGGCGATCAGCCACTAAAAATGCCAGTAGAATTCAGGCATAAAATAAAATATTTTGACAACAATAAAAGAGGAGTTTCTGCAGCAAGAAATTATGGCGTTTCAAAATCAACCGGCACCTTTTTATTTTTTGTAGACGATGATATGTGGATCAACAAGGAGGCTATGCAATGGATCACCGGACAAATGAAAGAAGAAAAGAATACAAAAGCCGTATATAATTTAAATTGGGAATATCCACAATCTTTGCAACTGAAACTTTCAAAAACTAAGGTTGGTAACTTTATTTTAAATGCACGCTATAATACTATGTGGGGGAGGATGCATGAAAGAGGTGCAAAACCGACAAAAGGATTGTATAAATTCCAACATGTTGCGAGTGGCTCGTTGGTGATGCATAGAGATATTTTTTATTTGGTTGGGGGCTATAACGAGTCTTTAATTTTCCAGGGAGAAGATATTGATTTATCAACGCGGTTGAATAAACTTTCTATTCCAATATATTGCGTTTTCGACATCACTTTGTTTCACAATCATGCCGATCGACTTGACCTTCCCGGCTATATTAATAGATTAAGTAATGGTTATAGATCCCAGTTCCTTGCAGAAAAGACCGGACTTATTTCCGTTACATTTAAAGGATATAAAACGATTAAAATCCTGTTGTTTGAAATTTTAAGAGTATCAGAGAATTTCTGGATTTTACTTCATAAGTTGATACCCAACAATAAAATTTTTAAGCCTTTTACTAACAGGTTGACAGGTTCTCTATCCTCATTGCAACAATATAAACAATGGAAAATTATCTGTTCTGATGCAAAATGATCGTTTTACTGACTAGCTCCGTGTAAAAGTGAAAAAAACTATTATTCATATCATTGATTCTCTTGGAAGGGGTGGTGCCGAAATAATGCTTGTGGAACTTCAAAAAGATCTAAGCGAATCATATGACGTAGTTCTGGTTACTCTAAATAATATTCTTGATTTTGAGCCAGATGAATTTAAGTATGAAAAAAAGTACTGCCTCAATTATCACTCGCTGAAAGATTTACCCATAGCGATTTTACGGCTTAAAAAAATAATTAGAATGCATAAGCCGGATCTTATCAGGACTGATTTATTTGTGAGCACTATTTTAGGTAGATTGTCCTGCCCCGAAAATATTCCCCTTATTTTTTGCGTTCATAGCATCATTAGCAAAGATGCATTTGATAAAAATCGATTAGCCCTTTACGTAGAAAAGCTGACATATAAAAAACGGCATGTGCTTCTGGCCGTATCTGAGGCAGTATTAAATGACTACAAAAAAGACATTCCAATAAAAGGGAAAAGTTTTGTTCTTAATAATTTTATTAATAGTAATTTTTTTAACCAGGAATATAGTTTTAGAATTAATTCACAGAACAAAATACGTCTAATAGCCGTCGGTAATTTGAAAGAGGCAAAAAATTACGAATTCCTTCTTGAAACAATTCAAAAAATCAAGGGAAAGGTTGCGGTAACATTAGATATTATTGGAGAAGGCGAACTGTCAATAAAACTGCAGGAGATAATTGATAAAAATGATTTGCCGGTAAAACTTCTTGGCAAAAAATTAAGTATCTATAAGTTACTCCCCTTGTATACTGCTTTTATTATGTGTTCTCATCATGAAGGATTTGGCAATGCACCTGTAGAAGCTATGGCCATTGGCCTACCTTTAATACTTAATGATACTCCGTCAATGAGGGAGATGTCAAAAGGAAATGCCTTTTATTTTGAATCAAACAGTCACAAAAGCTTGGGGCAATTACTTATGAGTTTAAAAGACAGGAAGGAAGAACTATCATCATTTTCTGAAAAGGGGAAAATTATTGCAAATAAGCATTACACAAAGGAAAAATACCTGGACAGGCTTTTGGATATTTACAAAGAAGTAATTACAAATTAAGTTAGAAAATAAATTTAATGTTTATTTCATTTTCATTGCAACGAGGTTTTAATAATTGCTACAATAGAAGTAAATCAATTTAACCATGTGTGGCATAACTGGATATATTTCGCTAAACAATTCTATTCAATCTCATCAATTGAAGGAAGCTACAACCTTATTGCAGCACAGGGGACCTGATGCCGAAGGATTTTATTTTTCAGAAGATAACCGGGTAGGGTTAGGTCACCGGCGTTTATCCATTTTAGACTTGTCCACTTCTGCCGATCAACCGATGTTATCTTCTGACGGAAGATATGTTATTGTATATAATGGAGAGGTGTATAACTATAAAGAGCTCACCTTTCAACTAAAAGACAAAGGCGCCTCTTTGAACACGACTTCAGATACAGAAGTAATATTGGAATTATTTGCTGAACAGGGCGTGCAATGCTTTAAACAATTAAATGGCATGTTCGCTTTGGCCATTTACGATATTCAAAAACACCTTCTTACCATTGCACGGGACCATGCAGGCATAAAACCTTTATTTATTTATTATGCCGATGGTGATTTCATTTTCGCATCAGAACTAAAGGCGATTCAATCCATAAAAAAGTCCCAGCTTAGTATCAATAAAAAAGCAATCCCCTACTTTTTGCACCTGGGCTTCATTCCTCATCCTCTAACTATTTATAATAATACTGAAAAATTTCCTGCGGCACATTGTCTTCAGATTAGTAGTTACGATAAAACTTTTTCAAATCTAAATACCAGAACCTCATCCTTCTGGCATTTGGAATCAAAAATTGAATCAAATTCACTTAACGATGAAAAGGAGGCAAAACAAAAACTAAATGACTTATTATCTGATTCTATCGAAAAGCAATTAATCAGCGATGTTCCCTTAGGCACCTTTTTAAGTGGGGGCATTGACAGCAGCCTGGTTACGGCAATTGCAAGCAAAGTAAATAATGAAAAAATAAATTCATTCAGTATAGCTATCGATGATGGAAAATTTAACGAATCAAAATATGCCAGGCAGGTTGCAACCCATTTGCAAACCCAACACCATGAGTTTAGTGTTAAGGAAAGAGAAGTGCTGGAATTGATTGACGCATTGATACCGGTATACGACGAACCATATGCCGACTCCTCCGCTTTGCCAACAATGATGGTGAGCAGGTTGGCAAAAACACATGTAACGGTGGCGCTTAGTGGCGATGGGGGCGATGAATTATTTATGGGTTACGGTATGCATTTGTGGGCGAAGAGACTTTCGCAAAAATGGGTATCGCCTGCAAGAAGCGGCTTATCTGCTGCTTCAAAAATAATGAGCAGCAAATATCGTCGTGCCGGTAACTTGTTTGACTATGACAATAAAAAAAATATCAGGAGCCATATTTTTTCGCAGGAGCAGTATTTTTTTAAAGAAAATGAGTTACACGATATTTTAATCCATGAACCATTTGATTTTGAAAAAATAAATTCGGACACACCCACCGGCAGAAAATTAAATGCGGAAGAACAACAGTCGCTCTGGGATTTTAATTATTATCTTCCGGATGATCTGCTTGTAAAAGTGGATAGGGCATCTATGCATTATTCACTCGAAACGAGAGTTCCGCTATTGGACTACCGGATTATTGAATTTGCGTTTAACCTTAGTAGTGAGTTGAAGATAAAAAATAAAACGATGAAATATCTTCTGAAGGAAGTATTATACGACTATGTGCCCAAACAAATATTCGATAGGCCAAAACAGGGCTTTAGCATTCCATTAGTGAAATGGCTAAAAACTGACCTTAACTATCTGCTCGAAAAATACACATCACATGAAATAATTGAACAACATAACCTCCTGAATTATTCCATCGTTGAGAAATTAAAGAAAGAGTATTTGAGTGGTGTGGAATATTTATTTAACAGGCTTTGGGTAATAATTGTATTGCACTGGTGGTTGGAAGAAAATAATCTAAAAGGGTCATGAGCAAAAAAAACATTCTGTTTATTTCTTATGATGGCATGACTGATCCACTTGGCCAAAGCCAGGTTATTCCCTATTTGGCAGGTTTATCAAAATTTGGTTATCATTTTACAATACTAAGTTGTGAGAAGCCCGCAAGATTTCAGAAAAACAAAAATGATGTAGAAGCAATACTGGAACGTTATTCCATAAAATGGGTTCCGATCGCCTATCATAAGAAACCACCTGTTTTGTCGTCCATATATGATGTAGCCATGCTAAAAAGAAAGGCTGCGCAATTACACGCTATTGCAAAATTTGACATGGTTCATACGCGGGCTGGCGTTCCTTCGCTTATTGGTTTGTGGATGAAAAAAAAATTCGGTGTAAAATTTTTACACGATATGAGAGAGTTTTATGCGGATAGTCGTATAGACGGAGGTATGTGGAACATAAATAATTTTTTATATAAACCTATTTACAATTATTTCAAACGAAGAGAAGATGAAGAAGTGAAGATGAGTGATGGCATCGTTTGCCTTACTTATGCCGCCGAAAAAATTATTAAAGATTGGCCTCAATATAAGAATGAAGTCATTCTTGAAGTTATTCCCTGTAGCACAGATATGTCACTTTTTGACCCGGGAAAAATAAATTCCGAACAGAAAGACAACTTAAAAAAGGAACTAAACATTTCCGAAAATGACTTCATTGTTAGTTATCTCGGCTCCATTGGAGGCTGGTATCTTACCAATGAGATGATGCAGTTCTGCAAAAGTATTTCTGATAAAATTCCCAATGCAAAGTTTCTATTTATCTCGCCACACGAACCTGGAACTATTTTGGCGGTCGCGAAAAGATTCGATATCGCAGAAGAAAAGATAATTGTAAAAAATGCGCAAAGAAACGAAGTTCCTCTTTTGCTTTCTACAAGTAAGTATTCAATATTTTTTATTAAGGCATGCTACTCCAAACAATCATCGTCTCCAACCAAACATGGCGAAATAATGGCAATGGGAATCCCGGTCGTTACCAATTCAGGGGTGGGTGATGTGGCCGAAATCGTAGAAAAATATCAGTCTGGTATTGTTATTAAAAATCTGGACAAAAATAATTATGATAGCTATGTAGAAAGATTATGCACCACAAATTATGATGCTAATAGAATAAGAGCAGGTGCACAGGCGTTCTATTCTCTAGAAAATGCAATTCAAAAATATTTGAAAGTGTATGATCACATTTTGGACGACAGAAGTATCGTGCACTGACTTTAATAATAGTATATGTTAATTTATGTCCACTAGGTTTTTAATAATAGGAGCTGGCTTTTCCGGCGCTGTTTTAGCTCACCGGCTATCAGAACTTCAGCAAGACTGCAGCATTGATATCTGGGAAGAAAAATCTCACATTGCAGGCAATTGTTATACCGAGAGAGATGCGGAAACTGGCATTATGGTTCATCGTTATGGTCCCCATATTTTCAATACAGACAGAAAGGAAATATGGGATTTTGTAAACGGATTTATCGAATTGCAGCCCTTTGCACATAAGGTAAAAGCCGTTTATAACGGACAAGTGTACTCGCTACCCGTAACGCTTCACACCATCAACCAGTTTTTCAAAAAAACATATTCACCGGCAGAAGCAAAAGCATTTATCGAAAGTTTAGCTGATAAGAATATAATTGAACCTCAAAATTTTGAAGAGCAGGCTTTGAAATTTATCGGCCTTGATCTTTATAGAGCTTTCTTTTATAGTTATACAAAAAAACAATGGGGCTGCGAACCTTCTGAATTACCGGCTTCTATTTTAAAGAGATTGCCGGTAAGATTTAATTATGAAGACAGTTATTATAACAACCCGCTGGTAGGAATTCCCCGGGAAGGATATACCAAATTTGTTGAAAAATTAATAAACAGGAAGAATATTCAGCTTACGCTTAACAGGAAATTTTTGCCGGGAGATGACTATTCTTCTTATTCGCACATTTTTTTTACAGGTCCTATTGACGCATTCTTCAATCACAAATTTGGGAGACTGGGCTACCGCACAGTTACCTTTGAACCGTTTTATGCTGAAGGAGATTACCAGGGAACTGCTGTAATGAATTATTGTGATGAATCGGTAACGCATACACGAATTACCGAACACAAACATTTTACTCCATGGGAAAAACATGATAACAGTATTTGCTTTAAAGAATACAGCAAAGAGACTACTGAAAACGACATCCCATTTTATCCTAAAAGACTTGCTTCGGATAAGAAACTCCTGAATCTATATAGAGACCAGGCTGAGAACCTAACAAACGTTTCCTTTTTAGGAAGGTTAGCGACTTACAGATACATGGATATGCATCATTGCATTTATGAGGCATTAACATTTGCGCAACAATTTATGTTAGCTAATAGAAATGGCGCGAAACTTCCTGTGTTTCCAAATATTGAATCCAATTAAAATCGCTGCTTCTTTTTGCTGAGCAGTTAATTAACTCCCCAAAAAATTCTTGCTTGCCAATCGGTTAACATAACCTTTTCTCTTACAAACTAACAATAACAGCCCACTCATCTACGTTATTGTTTATACTATCCATAATTCTAAAAACCAAATTTCCAACCCTATGGACAAGGTTATAGCTGTGGTTGTTACATACAACCGGCAATTTTTGCTTGCGCAATGTATTGATGCTTTGAGAAATCAAACGCGAAAAGTTGACAAAATACTGGTGATTAATAATGGCAGCACAGATCATACTGAAACATGGTTGAGAAGCCAGGCTGATATTGAATTTATTACCCAGGAAAATGTAGGCGGTGCAGGCGGCTTTTATACAGGCATAAAAACCGGTTTTGAAAAATTGTATACCTGGGTGTGGCTAATGGATGACGACGGATACCCCAAGGCAGATGCACTTGAAATGCTGCTTGAAGGCGATACCGAAGAGTTGTGTTTGAGGAATTGTTCAGTAATAAATAAAGATGATAAAAAAAGCTTTGTGTGGAAAACCGGAAATTATTCCAATCTGGATGAAGTAAAAGATCCCGTTATTAAAAACGTCGCTCATCCGTTTAATGGAACATTACTGCATAGGAAAATTATTGAAAGGGTAGGCTTTCCAAAAGCTAACCTATTTTTATGGGGAGATGAAACCGAATATTACCAGCGTATCATCAGTAAAAATAAAATACCATATTACACCAAAGCCAACAGCATTCATTACCACCCGGCGTGCGCTTATTCGTATAAAAACGACTGGAATTTAGCAACAAATTGGAAGATGTATTTTTACGTACGTAACCGGTTCAGTATCCTAAAAACCAGGTTTAGCAAAAGCCTGCCAATAGCACTAATTATGTATTGTGGATTTTTAACAGCATTTGCAGCAACCATAATTGTTTTTCAAAAAACAAATAAATTAAAAAAGCTCGGGTTTATTTTATGGCCAATGAAGGATGCCTTAGCCAACAATTTTACAGCAACTCCTTCTCTTATTTTACAAAGAATATCCTCTTCTTCGACTTACAGCCCAGGCAATTATTTTTTTAACCAGGTTAGGCATTTAAGAAATTTTATTTTACCGTTCTCGTCTTCGGGTATCGTTAAATTGAAAAAAGCACAATAGAAATACGTATTTTAAATCGCGAAAAAAATTTCCGGGATGGGTTATGGTGACTTAATATTATTTCCTGTTTTTCTTATAATAATGAGTCTATTTTTTAGGGTTATCAGAAATAGATATGATGATCCCATATTAAAGAAATACCATCGTCAGGGATTTTGGGTAAAGATGTTAGGATGTTTTGCTTTCTTTACTTACAGCGTTTACCTGTCACCGGGAGATTCTATTGGTTTATATCAGAAAGAGGGTAATAATATTTATCACCTTATTTTACACGACTCAAGTCACTTGCAATGGATATTTCAAAAGGGAAAATATTTCGATGAATCATTTCTGAAAGATCCTTATAATGCCGGTTATTTCAGATCGGAGGCAAATTTTATGGTAACAAGAATTGTTACACTTCTTTCTTTCGTTACCCTTGGAAGATATGCTGCAACTAGCGTCCTATTTGCATGTATTGCATTTTCAGGAGTATGGAAGCTGTTCTTGTTTTTTTACGAACAGTATCCACCCATGCACAAAAGATTTGCAATCGCCATATTGTTCTTCCCCACTTTTGTATTCTGGAGCGGTGGGGTTTTAAAAGATACATTATGTATTGCTTCACTTGGCTGGGTTACCTACGCACTTTATGAGTTGCTGTACAGAAAAAAGGGGCTGATTAAAAATTCGATCATTTTATTTGTCTTTGGCTATCTCCTTGCCATCATCAAAGTTTATATTCTTATCTCATATGTGCCATTTTTTATTCTCTTTATTGTTCTTAGAAACATCCAGGGAATAAAGAATACATTTTTAAAATATTTAATTGCACCTGTGTTAATTGCAAGTTGCATGTTTGGTTTCACGAAAGTCCTGGATTCGTTTGATCAGGAATTAGGAGCTTATTCAGCTGAAGACGTTACTTCGAGTATTAAACATCTTAATGGCGCCTTTAAAAAAATGGATGGAAATGAAACAGCTGATTCTAATTTCGACCTCGGTGTTGAGTTTGACGGAACTTTCCAGGGGCTTATAAAACTAGCTCCCGTAGCAATTTTTACAACATTCTTCCGGCCCTATCTTTGGGAATCGCATAAAATATCTCAACTTCTCGCCTCGCTGGAAAGCTTGGTACTTTTTTTCTTTACCATCTACGTCGTCTTCAAAAGTGGACTCAGGTATTTCCTCAAAATGGTATTAACTGATCCGCTTATTATGTATTGTTTCCTGTTTTCTCTTGTTTTTGCCATGTTTGTGGGCGCAAGTACTTTAAATTTTGGCACGCTGGTCCGGTATAAAATTCCATGCCTCCCTTTTTATACAATTTCATTGTTTCTAATTTACGAAAAAGTGAAACAAAAAGCTGCCAGGAAGATTTTAGCAATTGGAAATGCTCCGGCCGCTTCTGAAACAATTTTATTTCAGATCGCAACCTGACTAAGATCCCGGATTCATCATTTGTTTTGCGTTTTCTTTTCACAAATATTAAGATTATTTTGCACGATATAAAATTCAGTAATACTAATGTGCGGCATTGCGGGAACCATTAAATGCGGCTTTTCATACGAAAAAGTAATCAAAACAATGGGTCACCGCGGCCCCGATGAGCACTATGGATACCAATACCAAAATGTAAATTTTTTTCATCTCCGACTTTCTATCCTCGACATTACCGGCGGCAAACAACCCATGCAAATGGATGATAAATACACCATTATTTTCAATGGTGAAATTTATAACCATGCAGAAATACGCCATCAATTTAATTTGAAAGGTAAAACTTCTTCAGATACTGAAACGTTGCTGCTCTTATATGACAGGTTTGGTGCAGAATTTCTTCAGTATCTCGATGGCATGTTTGCTTTTGTTATTCATGATAGAATCAAAAACGAACTTTTTAT
>NZ_JBMQQG010000105.1:0-11046 GCF_057362405.1 Ginsengibacter sp. | reverse complement strand
TTCAGACTTCTTAAATAATTCGGACGAAAACATTGAGGCATGAGAATAACCATCCCCGACAAAAAACTATTACACAGAACCGGTGACGTTGATTATTTTGACTGGAATTATAAATTTCCAATTAAGTATATTCAAAAATATCGTTTTGAAAGAATTGTAAAATTACTGGGTAGTGAAAAATACCCTTTCCTATTGGAGGCGGGTACTGGTAGTGGTATATTCTTACCGGAACTGTCAAAACATTGCGAACATTTATACGCTTGTGACATACATCATAACTTCGATAATATTGCCTCCCTTTGTGAAAAATATGAAATAAAGAGTTATCATTTAAGCACTCAAAGTATCGACCAAACTAACTTTCCTGATGAATCGTTTGATGCAGTTGTTGCTGTAAGTGTATTAGAATTTGTGCCAGATATTCAAAAAGCGGTTGACGAAATCAAAAGAATTCTCAAAAAAGACGGGATTTTTATAACAATCTGCCCGATGGAAAATAAAATATTAGATTTCTTTCTTTCGTTTTATACAAGAAGACCACCTAAAGAAGAATCGGGCGATGCAAGGCAAATGGTTTCTAAAATTTTGGAGCAAAATTTTACAATTATTAAAAAGGGTTATATGAATCCAATTTTTGGATCTTTTTTGCCGGTCTATACTCATTATAAATTAAAAAAATCATGATTTTATGAACCCGGACAATAAGACACTCATTAGTGTAATTCTTCCCTGTTACAATGAAGAGGCGATATTACAAACCAACCTTAATACCATAAGTTCCTACCTCAGTGATTTATCTGCAAAATATGATTGGGAAATACTTATTATTGATGACGGGAGCAAAGACAAGACCGGAACAATTGCTGATGAGTTGGCATCGACGAATACCAACTTCCGGGTCATTCATCACCCTATCAATTTAAACTTAGGTAATGCGTTAAAAACGGGTTTTAAGAATGCAAAAGGCGATATAATTGTTGTTATGGATATAGACCTTAGCTATTCTGTTGAACACATAGAGCGTATGGTTGATGAGTTAGTAAGAACAAGTTCGGATATTGTTATCGCGTCTCCGTATATGCCAGGTGGGCAAGTAACTGAAGTTCCCTTTACCAGAAAAATAATGAGTAAATGGGTGAACAGGTTTATGCGGTTAGCTGCGCAAGACAAGTACTATACCTATACCGGCATGGTGAGAGCTTACAGGAAAGATTTTATCAGCACAGTAAATCTAAAGACAAAAGATTATGAGATCAACCCGGAAATTTTGTACAAAGCGATGATTTTAAGGGCGAGAATTCTCGAAATACCGGCTCATCTTGATTGGACGGAACAGAATAAGTACAAAGGCAAACGCAGTTCAAGCATCAGAATGGTACGGGGCGTTTTTTCAGGGGTTATGTCAAGTTTCATTTTTAGGCCTTATATTTTTTTATGGCCATAGGTACTTTCCTGATGATACTGTCAATGTATGAATTAGTATGGCTACTTTTTGATACACTCAAATACATATCGCATTCTACCGAGGTTGTCCCAACGTTTTCAGAAAGCCTGTCTTTTCAATTCAGAAAAAATCCCCAAACTTTTGTAGTGGGTGGTATTACCTTTATTGCAGCCATTCAAATTCTTAGCTTAGGTTTTTTATCCCTACAAAGCAAGCGATATTTTGAGGAGTTATTTCATTTGGGAACCTCATTTAAAAAAAATTAAAGGCTTCCGAACCGGATATTTATACAACAAAACGCTATCATGATAAAAAAAATTAAATCGATTAGAAATCCTTTTTTAATTTTTTTGCCCTTTTTGATAATATTAATAGTTTATGCACTATTAAATCCCACAAGCGGCAATGGTGACGAACACCGATACCTCACTTTCGCTCATAATTTGATCAACGGGTTTTACTCGCCACCTCCTCCTAATATTAATTTAACCAATGGGCCAGGTTACCCTATAATTCTCACCCCGTTCGTAGCCTTAAACGTACCGTTAACTTATGTAACTCTTATCAATCCTTTTTTTTATTATTTTTCAATCATATTTCTCTTTAAGGCTTTAGAACAAGTTGTCTCGTACAAGATCACTTTACTATTTAGCTTCTTATGGGCTTGTTACTATATAGCTTACCAAAACATTGTCTTTGTAATGTCAGAACCATTGACTTATTTGTTAATATCTGTCTTGATCTATTCTTTGGTAAGAGCCTTCCAACCGGGCAAACCGTCTTTAATAAAGAAGTACATTATACTCTCCGGATTTATTTTTGGCTACATAGTACTAACTAAAATTGCATTTATCTACGTGTTAATTACTATGCTTTTTGGTAGCATTTTTCTATGGATATTGCATACCAGCGAAACCAATTACAAGAAGATGACGGCGGTGACTTCCGTCGCGTTGGTCACTATTTTACCATACCTGGTTTATGCATATTTTTTAACGGGCCAAATGTTTTATTGGAACACTAATACAGGAGATTCTCTTTATTGGAACAGCACGCCATTTTCCAATGAATACGGAGATTGGAAGGATGATCTTACACAAGGTGCTCCCGATTTAAGTAACTATAATATTCCGGGGGCGCAAGATACCCTTATAGCCCATCATCAAAAAGATTTTGACATAATAAACCAATATTCCGGTAGGAAAAGGGATGATGCTTTTAGGCAAATTGCTATTCACAATATAAAAACCCACCCGTTAAAATTCCTGCAAAATTGTTTTTATAACGCAGGGAGATTACTCTTTCATTATCCATTTTCGCAGGCTATACAACGCCCAAAGATATTACTTGTATTCCCTATAAACGGTATAATACTAACATTAATGCTTTTTAGCTTAATCCCAACTTTCCTCAATTGGCGAAAAATTAGTCTGCCGCTTAAATTTCTGCTGATTTTTACCTTTTTGTATTTAGGAATGAGCACACTAGTATCGGCTCTTGTTCGAATGTTTACCATCATTGTGCCTATATTAATATTTTGGTTTGCCTTTATTTTTGAAAAATCGGTGAAGATAAATTTAAGGTTTAAAGACATTTAAATCGGAATTTATTTGATAACAAAAATTAGGTTTTCAAAGAGTTATTAATATGAGCATAATTTAGGCTCTAATTCATATATGGCTACATTCTTGGCTTCAGATATTGCGTTAAATGATAACAGTAATTACTGTATACATAACCATTTGCACTTGCAGGTATTCCCGCAAAGGGAGCTAAAGGGTAACGCCGGTCTTTTTAAGTTCAGTATGGACATACTCAAAATATCTCAGCAGTTGATGCAATCTTTCAGCATTATACTCAATAAGATCACTACGATACACCGTATCTACATATCTACAAACGCTTTGTCGGAAAGCGGATTAGAAGAATCATCTTTAGGAAGCAGAAGATATTTACCAACACTATTACGACTCAAGCCTGTTGGCCTTGCAATTTACCGGATGACGATTCGGTCAATTTTAACCTGCAGGATTCGCATCAATTGTTCCATTATTATTGGCTTTTGAGACATCGATCCTTATTTTGCGAGGAGCAGAAGAAATCAAGAAGCATCAAACAATTATTACCACTAGGTGGGTCAAACCACTGGAAAGGCACCACACTTTATCGGGAAATAGTAATTTATTTCTATTTTACACCTAGGTCTACATCACAGGAATTTTCAGCGGTTTAACATGCAAGATTATTATAAAACAAGTACGTAACCGAAAAAACGGGTGGGTCAACATCCCAGAATTGCGGATCGAAATTAGACAGGATTTATACTGTAAACTTTTCTTAGAACTAGTCACCAAAAATTATAAATTTACACCATGCTATTTACCTCATTTGGTTTTTTTCTGCTGCTAATGGTTTCATTTATATTGTATTACCTGCCATTTAGTTTTTTTAAAAAGACAAATACCCAGCTTTTGGTCCTTATTGTTGCCAGCCTGTTTTTCTACGGTTACTATAACCCGAAGTTATTGTTTTTACTCTTTTTTTCCGGCACCGTAAATGTCATCACCAGTTATTATCTTACTTATGGCCCGCCCCGCTACCGACATCTCTTAGCCACTCTTGGTGTTGTTATTAACCTTTCAGTATTGGCTTTTTTTAAATATTCACCCTTGCTTGCCACAACATTTTTTGATACTGAAAACGGTATTGGCCATTTTTTAATAACTGTCCCGTTACCTATTGGGATATCTTTCTTCACCTTTGAGGGTATAAGCCTGGTTATTGATACCTATAAAGGCAATGTAGAATCTAAGTTTAGAGCCTTGGTTGATAAATCTTTTGGCCGGCATATCCGCAATTCTTTTTTCTTCATTGTGTTCTTTCCACACCTGGTGTCGGGCCCTATATTAAAAGCTCACGATTTTATGCCACAAATAGGGCAGAAATTGTTTCGGAATATCGATTGGGAATATTGTTTTCGAATGTTGGTTGCGGGTTATTTTTTAAAGTTGGTAGTTGCAGATAATCTCAAGGATTTTACTGCTAACCTTGAGTATCCGGGATTTATGACGCTATCTACTTTATCTCTCATCTCAATGTTGCTGGGCTATTCTTTCCAGATATTTTCCGACTTTGCCGGATATTCTCTCATTGCGCTAGGCCTTGCGGGCTTGTTTGGTTACAGGTTGATGCAAAACTTTAACTACCCCTATATTTCCACTACATTTTCTGAATTTTGGCGACGCTGGCATATTTCTTTATCCACTTTTCTTAAAGAGTATTTATATTTTCCACTGGGCGGAAACCGAAAAGGAAAAATAAGAACCTATATAAATCTGGCTATTACAATGGTGCTGGGTGGCTTATGGCATGGAGCTGCCTGGAGCTATGCCGTTTGGGGTGCCTTTCATGGCCTCGCACTTGCCTTAGAACGATTCTTTAACGATAAATACACCGTCGCTATAAGGAAAAATTCTGGCTTTTATTATTTTAAGATGTTCTTCATTTTCTCTATGGTAACGCTGGCATGGCTATTATTCAAATTGCCGAATTTTAGCCAGGTAATAATGTATATTAAGGCTTTGGGCGCCAACACCGGCCTAGTGACTAATTATATCGATGTTTTTTTAATAGGCCTTTATTGTTCGCCGGCAATACTTTATCATCTTCTCTATTTAAAAAGACAGCAAGCCCCGATTTATTATAAAAAAATCGAATTTGCGATTTTTGGCTTAATGCTTTTTTTGATTTTCACAAATAGTGGCTCACCAGGTTCCTTTATCTATTTCCAATTTTAATTATGATAAGAAAGAACATCTTCGTATTTATCATTCTATTGACATTTTATGAACTGATCCTGCGCATATTTCCTGTGCAATGGGATACCAGCCAAAATGACAAATCTGCAAACCTTATAAGTGCACAAGATTTTATTTATAACGCACCCGGTAAAAAAATAAAAAGTGATACCGTGATTGTAGGTTCTTCAGTAAGCAGGAAACTGATCACAGGAATATTTGGAGACAATTACCTAAATATCTCCTTCAATGGGTGGGGAAGTTTAGACGGACTTGAGCTAATAAAACGTACCGGCAAAACTCCTTCATGCGTGCTTGTTGAAATGAATTTTATAGGAGAGCCAGACGTAAAAGAAGGAATAAAAAGTAGTTTAGAACCCTTAGTTTATTATCCTAATAAACTGTTCCGTAGTTTTCAATTAAGGAACCAACCGACAGGTATACTAATCGGGTTTTTAAAAAATCTTATGAAAGGAAAAATAGAAGAGGAGAAAAAAAAGAGGAGAGAAAATATAATACTTTACAATTATAATTTAAAGATGATAAAGAATGGTTTTATGAAAGAGACCCCGGATTCACTATTACAACGGCGTTTCTATGCACTAAAACGGTTAGTGTCCGACTTAAAAAAACAGGGAAAGGGAATTATATTCTTTGAAATGCCTATGGCTCCCGAGCTGGAAAATACTACGCGAATAGCAACTACAAGAAATTATTTCCATAAGTTTTTTCCTGACACTCTTTATCAATACGTGTCATTGCCGAAAATGAACAATTATATTTACTCCGATGGTATTCACCTTACCCCGGAAAGTGCGACTGGATATACATATTTTTTAAAAAAACAGATCAATGATCTGGATCACTAACAAAATTCTAATTTAAAAAACACGCAGATCGTATATCCATCTGGCTCGGATAACCTTTACAATATATCATATCTATTTCTAATTTTTATAGCTGTTCACATCTTATAACTCAATGTGGGTAACTGTTTCAAATTATCGGGATCACCCTAAAGGGTTTTAATGTATATCATTGAACCCTTTACTCAGACTAAATTCTATCTGATTTTACCGACTAATTTTCAGTATCATGCCAGCTTTTATAGTCGCTTTACTCAGATCAAAAAGATCACTAACGGTTTTTGTGTAGGTTGGACAAAAAAACCACTCCTTGAATTAAAAGAAGTGGTTTTGTATGAAATTATCACGTGAACCTACTTGACCTTCACCATTTTAATTACAGAGTTTGAACTATTTTGGTTGAATTTCAGAAAATATATTCCAGATTTCAGATTCGAAGTATTTATAGATAACTGGAAGGTTCCTGAATTCATGACGCCTGTTTTATTCCACACAAGCTGACCCGAGGCGTCTGCAATAATAACGCTATATGGTCCGGCTATTCCTCCTGTTATATTAAGTGTTATATAGTCAGTAAACGGATTCGGATATGCTGTAATTCCATAAACCGGTGCTGAAATAGATGTATTGCTAGTTGCGGATCCGGACAAGGCGGAACTAACCACTCGTATAGTTACAACAGCATTGCCAGTAGCACCTAAATTATCAGTAACTGTTAACTGGAATTGGTAAACTCCGGCAATCATTCCAGTCACTAAAGTAGCTGCGGTATTTGGACTTATTATAGATGCGGCAGAAGGCCCAGATATCTGTGACCATTGATACCCGACTACCGTTCCATCTGCATCAGTTCCGCTGCCAGCTAGAGGCACAGAATTCGTGGGTAAGGTAATTGTACCAGCACCGCCAGCGTTTGCTACAGGAGCGATATTACTGCCAGAAGAATTTAATACAGTAATTTGAACAGTAGCTGCCCCGGTTGCTCCATTGTTATCTGTAACCTGTAATTGAAAAATATAAACGCCTTGCACCATACCGGTTACTGACGTAGTTGCCGAATTAGGGCTCGTTATAGTCGCTGATGAAGGACCAGAAATCTCCGTCCAATTGTACGCTGTTATCGTACCATCTGCATCCGTTCCGCTTCCCGAAAGAGTCACTGTATTTGTAGGTAATGTAATTGATCCATCACTACCCGCGCTGGCTACAGGAGCCTGATTACCTGTGGCAGGCCCATTTCTTATGAGAACTGCTGATGTGAAAGGGGCGAGGGTAATTGAACCATTATAGGAAACATTTCGCATATCGATATAATTTGCACCCAGGGAAATAGTTTTAGGGGCAGAAGTTGGATTATATTCAAATCTTAAATCACTAACATCGGTAATAGCTTTTGGTGACTTATTTGATTGGCCGTCCTGGCCAGAAAAAGCCTGCCACTGCAATAGAGTACGATTAATGCTAACATCGCCCAGTGAAGTGTGAATTGTTAAGCTGTCATTAATTGGACGAGCATAAGAGTTATTATTGGCAGCATACGAGGATGGTAATGTTGTCCCGAGTAATTCCATGTGGATTACAAGTTGATTTGATAAACGTGAAACTAAGATGTTATTATAAACTGAAATATTTGAAAGCGCAACCGAGCCATCATAATTTCTTAAATAATACTGCCATGTATTATTATAACTGGTATTAGAATCTAAATTTACCTCATGAGAGTTGTTTAGAGACAATCCCGCGTTTACATTTGAAACTGTGTTTCCGATTATGTCGCAATTGGGGCTTGTACCATCTAAATAAATACCATCCTGCTGATTAGCATTTGGATAATCTGTTCCGTTTCCTGCTCCACCGCTATTTAATACAATATTATATTTAATCTTTCTCTGGACATATACTCTATTGCCTTGACTTGGATAAGTATAGATACCCCCCCCATCATCCAATATAAGCCCAAAATTACTGACAAAATTATTTTGCACGGTAGTTCCATCACCATCAAATTCTATCGGATTAAAACCAGTGCTATCTACATAATTATTCGAAATATTATTATAATTACCGGCATTGTGAATAGCTTTATAATTGCCGCCAGTATTCAATGCCATTCCGGGATTTACACCAGAATTTTGAATATGATTTGATGTAATAGACCCATAATCCGATGAACCTGCGTCAATTGCAAAATCATTTGAATTATTAAATGAACAGTTATTCACCACCAAATAAGGGGAGCCAGGGTAAGCATTTATAGCAGTCAATCCCGAATAATTGAAATCGCAATTTTGTACTGAAATGTGCTGGCTATTAATGATTTTAACTCCAGCTTGGTTTTCGCCTTGAAATGATATATTGCTTAAATTTAAATAATTAGAATTAATTATCGAAACTAATGTGTTGATGGACGCCACCTTTACATTTTGAGGTGTTCCTGCACTATAAATTTGAATCTTTTTTGTCGAAGGATTATAGTACCATTCGTTTTGCACATCGAGGGTTCTACTATCATTTTGAATAAAAAAGCCATAATTATTTTTTCCGACGTTTGAAGAAGATGGAGAATATGTCAAAGTGCCACCAGATTGAGATATGATGGGACTTCTATCCATATTCCACCTGCCTTTTCTTATTACCACTTCCGCACCCGCCCAATTAACAGCCCCAGTTAAGTCGCTACTTGTTATTGAGGTATTCCCATTAAATGACTGATAAGTTAAATATTGCGGTGCATTAGGATACCTTCCCATTGGAATGTTTGCCCCATTTATTGCAACCATGTTGCATGATAACAAGCCTGATACCGCAGAAGTGCTCTCCCATATATTACCACCTAGATTATTCCATGAAGTTACCGTTGTAAAACCCGTAACGACAGGATTAGCCCCAGAACCATATGCACCAAAGGTGATAGGCGAGCCTGCCGAACCGCTAGAGCTAATATTTATGGTGCCGAAAAATACATCACCTCTATTAAATAAAATATTGTCCCCGGGATTTAGCGAACCTAATATCGAATTGAGTTTGTTTATCGTCTGCCAGGGAGCAGAAGCAGAGGTGCCGGTATTCGCATCATTACCGCTTCCAGCGATATAATAATCTGTTGCCTTCGTCGAAATGCAAAGAGTTAGAAGTACCAGTGCAAAAAGAACCTTTTTAGTAATTGCCTTTGTTTTGATAGATTTCAAATTGTTTTTCATAATATTTATTAATGGTAGATTTAAAGATGGCTTTTCATAAACTATGTAAGGATGGGGGCTAAAAAATGAAATAACTTAGCTGTCATAATATCATCGACATTTAATTATATTAATAAGGATACTAGAACCTGCTTCAATAAATTTTTTGAAAATCTAATGAATGCCGTAAGCATCGATAATTAAATTATAGCCGAAAGATAATGTCCTTAAATTTTAGGATTATTTCAATTCTCAGTTGTGTATCAATTTTCATACAATTTCCCCTAAAGTCTCTCGTTTTGTTAAAATTTACTCACGTATTAGCAAAAAATAAACCAAAATTTGACCCTTTTGCGCTCAATTTGATAATCTATAAAACTTATGCACATTCCACAGAAATCATACAATTATGGCATGTTTACTAGTGATAAGATAATATTAATAATCAGATTATTAGATTCTTAAATTAGTAGAAAAAATGACAGAATTTATATATGTTAAACATATGTTAACTAAAAAAATATTTTTGGCATAATTTTTATTGGCTGGCCTTTGCTTAAGCTTTTTTAAACCTAGTTCAATATTCTTAAATAATATAGCAATATAAACACGTATTAGAAAGAAAAACGTGGGGAGATAAAGGCATTTCAAAACGCGGGGGAAATTATTTTGGGGCAAAAGTGCATTTAGCTGGTAGTCATAATCCTGCAGAAAATATTGATAAATTCAAACGAATCCAGGGGTAATAGTACCCAATAATTCTGATCACTCTAATGTGATTTCAATCTAATATCAATCATCCTGTATATTATAACTTTATCAGTTTAGTACTCTGTATTTCATTATCACCATAATAAATCGTTATTGCATAAGTTCCTTTAATAAGATTGCTTAAATTCAGCTGCTCTTTTATTTCGGTCTGACCGCTTGTTATTTCCTTTTTATAGACAATCTCCCCTTTCATATCCGTAAGAACAAGCAGAAGTTTTGAATAGACTTTTGAGGTGTTTATTTCCAACGTTGTATTCGCGATCACAGGATTTGGATACACTTTTATTGAATTACTTAGTCCACTCGTATTGAGCCTTGGTTCCGCTACTACTATAGTAACGGTATCTTTGCCTGTCGCACTAAAGTTATCAGTTACCGTCAATTCAAATTCATACGTTCCTCCTTCCAGTCCATTTAATAAAGTCGTTGGGCTATTTGGCGAAATAATCACACCAGGGGAGGGACCCAAGATTTGTTTCCATGAATAACCAACAATTGTTCCATCCTTATCCGTACCACTTCCTGTAAGTGTAACTGACGTCGACGGCAGTGTTATTGTTTGGTCTTTCCCGGCATTGGCAACAGGGGCTGCATTGGCAGAATTCACCGTGATCTGAATTGTATCGAAGCCACTTGCCCCCTTGTTATCCGTAACTTTCAATTCAAATTTATAAATGCCCTGCGTAAGACCCCAAACGTCGGTAACGGGTGACGATGCATTTGTGATGTTATATGAGGAGGGCCCTGATATTTTGATCCATGAATAACCCGCAATAGTTCCATCTACATCGCTGCCACTTCCTGCTAATGACGCCGTACCATTCGGCAATGTAATAGTTATATCAGAACCCGCATGGGCCTGGGGAGGAATGTTAGCAGCAGCCTTCACCATAACCTGCATGGTGTCTCGTCCTCTTGCACCATTGTTATCGGTAACTCTCAATTCAAACAAATATATTCCCTCCGCCAGACCATTAATAGTTGTAGCG
>NZ_JBMQQG010000104.1:0-18878 GCF_057362405.1 Ginsengibacter sp. | reverse complement strand
ACTTATCACAGGACGGTTATCTTTCGGTAGGCGTGCCTGGTTCTGTACCCGGAATTTTTGCTGCTATGAAATATGCAAAACTTTCTATTAGAAAATTAATACAGCCCGCTATTGATCTTGCAGAAAATGGTTTTGCGATTTCAAAAGGCCAAGCCGAAAGCTTTAATGAAACCAGGAATGATTTCATCAAGTATAACTCAACTGTCCCTGTTTTTGTAAAAAATGAACCGTGGAAGGCAGGTGATAAACTCGTGCAAAAGGATCTTGCCAAAACTTTAAAACTAATAAGAGATAATGGTGCTATCGGATTTTACGGAGGTGAGACAGCGCAACTCGTTGTTGAAGAAATGAAAAAGGGGCATGGCATAATAACTGAAGAAGATTTAAAAAATTATGTAGCGAAAATAAGGGAACCAATGACTTTTAACTATAAAGGATACACGATAGTTACCATGCCATTGCCCAGCAGCGGTGGTATTATTTTGGAACAATGTTTAAAAATGAGTAGTTATAAAGGTCTAAGTGATATGAAATTTGAAACGCCCCAATCGGTTCAGCTAATGGCCGAAGTTGAACGTCGTTCGTTTGCTGACAGGGCGAAATATTTAGGCGATGCAGATTTTGTAAAAGTTCCGGTTAAGACGTTAGTAAGTGATGCATACCTCAAAATGCGAATGGATGATTTTGTGCCGGGTAAAGCAGGCAACAGCAATGACATAAAAGAAGGAATGATTGATATAGAAAAGGAAGAAACGACACACTTTAATACACTGGACAAAGATGGCAACGCGGTATCTGTTACAACTACGTTAAACGGAGGCTACGGAAGCAGAACGGTTGTTGCGGGGGCAGGATTTCTATTGAATGATGAGATGGATGATTTTAGTGTGAAGCCCGGTGTTGCTAACATGTATGGAGCTGTGGGTGCAGAAGCCAATGCCATTGCCCCGGGCAAAAGAATGCTAAGCAGTATGACGCCTACGATTGTTCTTAAAAATAATAAACCTTTTTTGGTCGTGGGCACTCCGGGCGGAACCACTATACCAACAAGTGTTTACCAAACGATAGTTGATATTATTGATTTCAAAATGGACCCACGCGATGCAGTTGATAAGCCCAAGTTTCACCAGCAATGGCTACCGGATGTAATTTATATTGAACAGGGTTTTAGTAAAAATGTAATGGAAGCATTGAAAAAAATGGGTTATACTATTTCAATGAGAGGAGCCATTGGCAGAACAGAAGTGATAATGGCCCGGCCCGATGGAACACTCACAGCGGCGGGCGATAAAAGGGGAGACGATGCAGCAGCGGGGTATTAACGGTCAACATGTATAAGGCATTCTTTTGAAATTCAGTCAAAATAAATGTAGGGAAATGGTTTATAATTACTTAATCTTTAACGTGGCATTGATTTGGCTGTAGCAAGGGTTTGATTATTTTTGCCAATCAATTTTCTTCCCTGAAAAAAGTTTATAAAATATCTCTCAGAATCTTGCTCGCATTTCTTGTGTTGATATTAGTGCTTTGGATTTTATTACAAACCAGTTTTTTTCAGAATTATATTATCAGCAGGGTTACGCACCGCCTATCCAAAGATCTTAAAACTACCGTTTCCATTAAGCATGTTGACTTTCAACTTTTTGATAAAATGCTTTTACAGGGAACGTTGGTGCTCGATCACCACAAGGATACTTTGTTGTATGCCGGGGCCGTGAAAGTGAACATCACTGATTGGTTCTTTTTCAAAGACACTATCACTATTAAATATATTGGCCTGGATGATGCAATCATTAATCTGAATCGTAAAGATTCGATATGGAACTACCAGTTCCTGGCGGATTATTTTTCAGGGCCGAAAAGCGCAACAAGAACTTCCGCCAATACTGTTAAATTGAATTTGAAAGAGATTCAATTAAACAGAATTAAGCTATGGCAAAAGGACGAATGGACGGGGACCGATATCCTTTTGTCGTTAAACAAATTGAGTTGCAATGCCGATACATTTGATTTAACCCGAAACATAATAAGTGCTCCCACAGTCTCGATTGATCACCCGCTTTTTTCGCAATACGATTATGATGGAAATGAACCTCAAGATACTACCACCGCTGCATTAGTAACTAAAGTGAACAAAGCAAGCAAGGACTCGCTCGAATGGAATACCGATGGATGGAAAGTTTCCGTAAAGAATTTAGAAATAAGTGACGCGGAGCTTGCCGTTGAAAAACAAACTGTAAGGCCTGTTTATACGGAAGGGTTCGATGATCAGCATATTGTTATTTCGAATATTAATGGTTCATTTAAAAATTTCAGCTTTTTAAAAGATACCATAAGTGCCAAAATAAAACTTTCGTGCAAGGACCGGAATGGGTTTGTGGTAAAAAATTTAGCGGCTGATTTTAAATTTACACCACGCCTTATGGAGTTTAATAAGTTTGATCTTGTAACCAAAAACAGCCACCTGACGAATTATTATTCCATGCGGTATAAAGATTTTAATAATGACATGGGGGATTTTATTCATAGTGTAACAGTTGAAGGGCATTTTGATAAAAGTGAGCTAAGCAGTGATGATCTTTCCTATTTCGCCCCGGATGCCGCTACGTGGAAAGAAAATTTTGTATTGAGTGGAATTGCAAAAGGAACGATCGATAATTTATCAGCACAAAAAATAATAATAAAAGCGGGGCCGGATAACTATTTAGAAGGGGAAATAAATTTACATGGGCTGCCTGATATCAATCAAACGTTTATTGATTTCCGTTCACGGGAGTTCAGGACAAGCTATAGTGAACTGGCACGACTAATTCCGGACCTTAGAACCGTAAGGAATCCTAACTTGAGCTCATTCGGTCATATAAAATTTACCGGGAGTTACACCGGGTTTATTCGTGACTTTGTAACCTATGGAACGTTGACAACCGATATTGGCACATTGCAGTCTGACGTTCAAATGAAGGTTCCCTTCGAAGGAAAAGCCATTTACAATGGCACTCTTTCAACAAACAATTTTCAATTGGGGAAATTCATAAACAACAGCCAGATCGGCAAAATTGCATTTAATGGCAAAATAGATGGGAAAGGGTTTAATGCAAAAGACGTTGATATTGGAATAGACGGCAGTATCAGCCGCGTTGAATTTAACGGCTATCCGTACACGAATATTATTGCCCACGGAAATTTCAGGAAGAAGTTGTTTTCGGGCACGGCCAGTATCGATGATCCTAATATTAAAATTGATACGCTTACAGGATCCATCAACTTTAGCAGGCTCGATCCTGAATTTAATTTAAATGCAAGTGTTGGCCGCCTCAATCTTAAAAATCTTGGCTTTACGAATGATAGTATTTCTTTAACAGGGAATTTTAATCTTCATTTTGCCGGAAGCAACATTGATAACTTTTTAGGATCTGCAAAAATTTACAATGCTATTTTACTTGATGAGAATCAGCATTTATCATTCGATTCTCTCGCCATTAATTCAACAATCGACAACGGAAAAAAATATTTATCGGTTGAAACAAATGAATTGGAAGCCACGCTAATTGGTAATTTCAAAATTCTGGAATTGCCAACCGCTTTTCAGTTATTTCTCAACAGGTATTATCCTGCTTACATAAACAAACCAAAAAAGGAAATAGAAAACCAGGACTTTACCTTTTCAGTGAAGACAAAAAATGTGAGCAATTATGTATCTCTTATAAATAGTAAAATAAGCGGACTGGATAATTCCGTTTTTATTGGGAATATTAATGTTGCAGAAAATATATTAAACGTTGAGGCCAATGTACCGCAATTCAATTTTAGAAATACAAGTTTTAATGATATTCATTTTACCGGGCGTGGAAATGCGGATACGCTTGCTTTTAATGGAGATATCGATGATGTGGTCATAAACGATAGCCTTCATGCGCCGGCGACAAAAATCCGCGTAATAGCTCATAAAGATATTTCGGATGTAACGATAAATACTTCCGCCAACAAAACTTTAAATGCTGCAAATCTTTCAGCAAAAGTTCTTACCAACTCAAATGGTTTTAAACTGATGTTTAATCCTTCAACTTTCACAATAAATGAAAAGCAATGGACCATTGCCGAAGGAGGGGTACTCGAACTTGATAGAAATAAATTATTTGCAGACAAAATAAAGTTCGACCAGCAAGGGCAGGAAATAAACGTGTCAACGGAACCTTCACAAATCGATTCGGGAAATGATGTTTTGGTTGGAATGAAAAAATTAGAGGTAGGTGATTTTGCGCCCTTATTTTTTAAGACGCCTAAGATAAACGGGTTGATGAGTGGGTCGATCCGTATCAATAATCCTTTTGGAAAACTGGCGGTAAACTTTGATACAAAAACAGAACAGTTCCGTTTTGAAAATGATTCTGTAGGAATGATATCAACAAATGGCGAATATTTTTCGGGCACCGGCGAAGTGAAAGTTCATGCCGTTTCAGACAACAGCCTTTATAATTTTTTAGGAGATTTCGCTTATTCGCCTGGCGACTCCAGCAATAATCAATTGAACGGAACAGTTACACTAAATCATTCAGGAATACACGTTCTCGAAAAATATCTTAGCGATATCTTTGATAATATTTCCGGCAGAGCCACGGGTGTATTGCATATCTCGGGTACGGCTGCAGATACAAAACTTACCGGAAGAGTATATCTTGACAGCACCACAATGACGGTTGACTATACCAAATGCCGCTATATTTTAGAAAACAATTCCGTATTAACTTTCAATCCTGATGAGATCGACCTTGGTACAATTATTATCAGGGACACGCTCAATAATACAGCGACTGTAACGGGGAAAATATACCATAGCTTTTTTGATAACTTTTTCTTCAACAATTTGCATGTAAAAACAGATCCCAGGGGAAAGAACCCGGCAAAATTTATTTTATTAAATACAACTTCAAAAGATAATAATGAGTTTTATGGAAATCTGATAGGTGAAGCGGAAATGTCGTTGAATGGTTTTGTTACAGATATGAAAATGAGTATTAGCGGCCAGCCAACTGATAGTAGTCATATTTATTTACCCACTGGTGAAACTGCTGAAACCGGCTCGTTGGATTATATTGAATTCACCAAATTTGGGCACGAAATGAAAGCAGACCTTAGCTCCCATAAAAGCTCAAACATAAAAGTTGATATGGCCATTACCGCCAATCCTTATGCAAAAATTGATGTAATACTTGATGAGACAACCGGCGACGTAATAAAGGCGCAGGGAAATGGAAAACTAAATATTACTGCAGGAACAACAGACCCACTTACCATAAGAGGAAGATATGATATTGAGGAGGGACAATACACCTTTAACTTTCAAACTTTTTTAAAAACGCCATTTACTTTAGAAAGAGGTTATATAGAATGGCAGGGAGACCCCTACCTTGCCAATCTCAATATCGACGCCGTTTATAGGGCGCCAAAAGTTGACCTGAGTAATATACCTACGAGCTTAGGCAGGTCGGCTACTGCTAAAGGCGATGTTGATATCATCTTTAAGTTAAGAGGAACACTTAAAGAGCCTACGCCGTCGTTTGAGTTTCAATTTACTTTTGATAATCCATTAAAGTCCGATCCAATAGCTAATGAGTATTTAAAGACTTTTCAGTCAGATCAAAACGAATTAAACAGGCAGGTGACATCGTTACTTCTGTTTAATACATTTATGGGAAGCCAGCAAGGCTTGCTTACCGGTAACAATACAGGAAATTTTGTAACGAGAAGTGTTGGCCAGCTATTATCTTCAACACTTACTACTTCACTTAATTCATGGTTAAAAAAACTGCTGAATACAAACACAGTTAATCTTTATACTAATATCAATACGGCAGATTTCAATTTCCAAAAAGGAGGTACGCAAAAAGAAATTCAAAACGTTGGAAACTTTGGTGTGAACACAGCGTTTCTCAAGAACAGGCTACTCGTTAATTTTGGCGGAAATGTAGACTATAAACTGGCACAAAGCGCTACCAATTCAAACTCTAATTTTTTGTTCACGCCCGATGTTTCTTTCGAATATTTAATTTCGCCCGACGGACGATTAAGGGTTATTGGGTTTAACCGCAGCGACGCAGACTTAGGGGATATTTCCGGAATCACGCGTCGTAACCGAACAGGTGTGCAGCTTTCGTACCGGAGAGAGTTCGACACTTTTACTGAATTTTTTACCAATCAAAAAAGAAGACTTAAAAAGCCGGTTGCGGACACAACTTCTAAGTATTAATTAAAACATTTCAAAGGCTTTCTCTATGCCACGCAGGGTTTGAAAACCGGGGTGGTATTATTAAATTTTACCCGTTTGTAAAATATTATGCCCTAATTTATCTCTCTTCGTAGTAAGATATTTTTTGTTATGTGAATTGGGCTTTATTTCTATCGGAACTATCTCAACTATTTCAAGTCCATACCCAAACAAACCTGCTCTCTTCCTTGGGTTATTAGTGATGAGTTTTATTTTTGAAATACCCAGTTCCCTTAAAATTTGCGCTCCTACACCATAATCTCTTTCATCCATACCAAAGCCCAATTTTATATTTGCTTCCACGGTATCTAATCCCTCTTCCTGTAATTTATACGCCTTTAACTTATTAACCAGGCCAATTCCTCTTCCTTCCTGGTTCATGTATAATACGACACCTTTTCCCGCCTCTTCTACCATCTTCATTGCAGCATGTAACTGATCCCCGCAATCACATCTCAGCGACCCTAAAATGTCTCCCGTCATGCAACTCGAGTGCACTCGCACTAACACCGCCTCATCTTTTTTCCATTCACCTTTTTTAAGCGCCATATGTTCTTCTCCGGTATTAAGTTGTTTATAGGCTATCAATTCAAAAGTGCCGTATTTCGTAGGCATTTTCACCCGTACATCTTCTTTAATGAGCGTCTCTTTTTTGAGGCGATAAGCTATTAGATCTTTTATTGTAATAATCTTTAACTGGTGTTTTTTTGCAATCAGTTTAAGTTCGGGAAGTCGCGCCATGCTACCGTCTTCATTCATAATTTCTACCAAAACACCGGCATCGCCATGCCCTGCAAGTTTAGCCAAATCTATTGTGGCCTCTGTGTGACCGGTTCTTCTTAAAACGCCGCCATTTTTCGCCCGCAGCGGAAATACGTGGCCCGGCCTCGCGAGTTGTTCCGGTTTGGTTTCGGGATTAATTAGAGCCTGGACGGTTTTTGCACGATCATGGGCCGATATTCCGGTTGTGCATCCTTCACCTAAAAGATCTACACTCACCGTAAATGGAGTACCGTGTAAAGCCGTATTATCATTTACCATAAGTTCAAGTCCCAGTTCATCGCATCTTTTTTCAGACAAAGGTGCGCATATAAGCCCTCGCCCATGTTTGCTCATAAAATTGATGATCTCTGGAGTGACATTCTTAGCTGATGTAATAAAATCGCCTTCGTTTTCCCTGTCTTCATCATCCACCACAATTACTAATTTTCCATTTTTTATATCTTCAATCGCAGCTTCAATTGTATCTAACATGTTGTATCTTATTTATGCAAAGATAGTCGAATGAAAATCCTTATTATTTAAAGTGAGTGAAAATTGCTTAAATCGTAATTGTTCAGAACGTCTTAATAATTTATTAATATAACAAAAGCAGCTTTTGCCATTAATAGGTTGCCTTGCAAATGTTAATAAGTGTTAACAAATCACAATCACAAATATCATTTTATTTATTTCCTTTGCGGCTAAAACTAAAACTCTAATCATGAAACTAGGAAAACTCGTATTATTTCTAATTGTTGCTCTTATTTCCGCTTTTTCCGTTAGCGGGCAGGTTACAACTAGCAGTATTGTTGGATTTGTAAAGTCTGACGAGGGGGCACCATTGGAAGGCGCAACTATTACTGCAATTCACCAGCCGTCCGGTACTAAATATCAAACCATAAGTAAGAAAGATGGAAACTTTACAATTCCTAACACAAGGGTGGGAGGACCCTATACCATAACGGTGGATTTCGTTGGATATACACCTCAGAAATTGGATGACGTAACATTAATTCTCGGAGAACCCTTTATAGCTGATGTTACTCTATCTACTAAATCTACAGAACTAAAAGAAGTGACTATAAATGCAGCAGGTAGCCGCACTTCAAGAACTAAGACAGGAGCGAGTACTGTATTTAATTCAAGACAAATTATGATGTTGCCTTCAATCTCAAGAAGCATTACCGACTTTACGAGAGCTACTCCACAGGCCAGCAGCGGAAATAGCTTTGCCGGCAGAGATGGAAGGTTTAATAATCTCCAGATCGACGGAGCCAACCTTAACAACAACTTTGGGTTATCTACCGATCCTCAGCCAGGCGGCGGCGCAAGCCCAATTTCTATAGACGCTTATGATGAAATTTCGGTAAACATAGCACCATATGATGTTAGACAATCGGGTTTTACGGGAGCCGGTTTGAATGTAATAACAAAGAGCGGAACCAATACATTTCACGGAACGGCTTATGGGTTTTATCGCGATCAAAGTTTCAACGGAAAGCATGTTGGAGATGTAGACCTCACACAAACTCCTCAAAAAAATAAGGTATATGGCGCAAGCCTTGGCGGGCCAATCATCAAGGACAAATTATTTTTCTTTGCCAATGCTGAGTGGGAAAATAAATCGGTACCTAACTCTAACACTTTTATTCCTACTGGTTCTTCATCTTCGGGGCTTCTGTCTGCGGCACCGAAGGATTCGCTGGATAAATTTGCTTCAGTATTGAAATCAAAATATGGGTACGATGCCGGCGCTTATGATAATCGGCCAAATTATGTGACTAAGAACAGAAAATTACTGGGCAAGATAGATTGGAACATCAGCGACAAACAGAAATTAGTAATTAAATACAGCGATTTCAAGGGGTCTGACCAATCGCCTTTAAATGGTAGCAGTGTGCCTAACAGTGGCGCTGGCGGATTCACCATTAGGGGAACTTCAGGAGCGCTCGGCAGGTTACCCAATAACAGAAACAGTAACCAGTCAATAGGCTTTTCAAATTCAGATTATGGAACCGACCATATTGTTCAATCTGGCACTGTCGAATTGAATAGTAATTTCAGTAGCAGGTTTTCAAATCAACTATTACTTGCTTATACACATATAGATGATAAAAGAAACAGTCCCGGTGGAATTTTCCCGACAATAGAAATTTTCGATGCAGATGGAACGGTAGCTGGTGTAACCAAAGGGCGCAACTATATGAGCGCCGGCACGGATCCGTTCACAAGAAATAATGAAGTGGTTAACAATGTTGCCGCTCTTACTGACAACTTCACATATTATGCCGGAAGACATACGCTGACAGCGGGAGCAACTTATGAATATCAAAAAGTAGGAAATGCGTTTATGCCGGGCTCGGAGAGTTATTACATTTATAACGACTTAAACGATTTTGTAAATGATGCTGCGCCTGCTTATTTTTCGTACACCTACTCTTTAGTTGCTGGTCAACCAAAGGTATTTTCTGCCAATCTTCAACTTGGTCAGTTGGGAGCTTACGTACAGGATGAATTCAACATCAACAGTAATTTTAAACTTACTTTCGGGATAAGGGGAGATGTTCCAACTTATCTGAAACAACCACTTTCAAATCCTGCTATTGAGGCGCTGCAATTTCCTGATAAGAATGGAAACCTGACGAGCTATAGCACCGGCAAATGGCCCAAAGCAAATATTTTATTTTCACCGCGTGTAGGTTTCAGGTGGAAAGTACCCGACGAAAAAGGGCTTGTTTTACGGGGTGGAACAGGAGTTTTTACGGGTAAAATACCATTTGTATTCTTAACCAATATGCCAAGCAATAGTGGCGTTTATCAGAATGGTGTAGTTCTTAACAAGGCGGCTGATTTGGCAGGCATAACTTTCAATCCTAACCCTGATGCCTATGTTTCTAAGTTCCCTTCAACCATTACGGCTAAGGCACCCGGGAGTTTTGTATTGATTGATCCTAACTTTAAGTTTCCGCAGGTCTTCAGGACAAATTTTGGAATAGATAAACAACTCGGGAATGGGTTTACTGCCACAGTAGACATTTTGTATACAAAAGATTTGAATGCAGTTAAAATGCGTAATGCCAACCTGATAGCTCCTTCGGGAACTTTATCGGGCGCAGATAACAGACCATATTATCCTACGACACAAACAGGAAGTTCAAAATTTGTTAATCCTAGCGTCGGTTCAGTTATAGTTCTTGAAAATACTAAGAAAGGTTACTCATTTGCAAGTACTGCGCAATTGTCGAAAGCGTTTGCAAATGGATTTTATGGATCAATTGCCTATACGTACACTTTAGCTACCGAAGTAAGTCCCAACCCCGGCTCCCAGGCTACTTCAGCATGGCAATCTATTATCAATAGAGGAACTCCTAATGATGAAGAACTTTACAATTCGGCCTATTCAATTCCTCACAGGATTGTTGGTACTATTTCTTACAGAAAAGAATATGCGAAACACTTTGCAAGTACCTTATCTCTATTTTATGAAGGACAGGCCCAGTCAAGGTTCAGTTACATAGTTGGTGGCGATGTTAATAAAGATGGAAACAGTTCATCTGACCTGATGTACATTTATGCAAAAGGTTCCGATGTTCCTTTTGCAGATTTTAAGAATTCTGACGGATCGGTTAAATATTCCATTGCTGACCAACAAGCAGCATACGATCAACTTTTAAGTAACAGCAAATATCTTAGAAAACATGCCGGTCAATATGCAGAAAGAAACTCAGCACTAACGCCCTGGTATAACCGCATAGACGCAAGATTTTTGCAGGACTTTTTCATAATGGCAGGGGGTACGAAACATACGCTTGAATTTAGCGTGGATGTTCTGAACGTTCCAAATTTACTTAGTAAGAATTGGGGATTAAAAGATCTCTATACTATCAACAATCCACTTTCCCTCAAATCTATCGATGCAAGCGGAACGCCGGTTTATAACCTCGCAGAATTTAATAAAGCTTTAATAACAAAACCTTTCTATACTGACGTTTCTACCTTCAGCACATGGGGTATGCAACTT
Source organism: Ginsengibacter sp. (assembly GCF_057362405.1). NCBI lineage: Bacteria > Pseudomonadati > Bacteroidota > Chitinophagia > Chitinophagales > Chitinophagaceae > Ginsengibacter > Ginsengibacter sp. The sequence goes on along the minus strand of NZ_JBMQQG010000104.1, from coordinate 7,830 downwards.
GGATTGAGATATATATTTTAATAATTGATTTTTTGAACTTAAAACGCCCTGCAATTGCAGGGCGTTTTTGTTACTTATAAATTTTATTAGAGTAGATTGATCTACTTCAACTATTCATCTATATTATGAAGCTTCAGCTAATGGCTCTTGTTGTGGAATTGGCTGTTGTCTTTTCATATTCAATTTGCCGTTGTATTGTGCTCCTAGTTCAATTTCAAGCGTGTCGGTTGTGATGTCTCCGTTCACATTTCCCGTCTTTTTTATTTCCAACTGTATCGATTTTACATTGCCATGTACAGATCCGAATATTACTGCCGATTTGGTATTCAGGTTACCTTCAATGGTGCCTTTTTCTCCCAGTATCACGCCTCCTTCAACATTTACATCTCCTACAATTTTACCTTCTATTCTTATTGCTGCAGTGCCTTGCAATTTACCAGTAAAAACGAAGCCTTCGCCAATTATGGTTGAAATTTCCTGTTGGTTAATTTCCAGTGTCTGTTGTTTGTTATTTTTTTTAAACATGTTATATTAGTTAAGGGTTAAAAAGTTTTTGGGATCTATTTTTTCGCCGTTTTTATGCACTTCATAATGCAAATGCGGTCCTGTTGAACGTCCGGTAGAACCTATGTTACCTATCTGCTGGCCTATTTCAATCTTCTGACCAACACTTACAAGAATTTTCGATAAATGCCCGTAAAGTGTTTCAAAACCATTGCCATGTTTTAGCATAATACAGTTTCCAAAACCACCTCTTAAACCCGCAAATTCAACCTCTCCTTTCGCCATCGCTTTAACCGGAGATCCCCAGGCTGCTCTAATATCCACACCTTTATGGGTTTCAACTCCTTCTCCACTAAATGGATTTTCGCGATGTCCAAATGTAGAAGTGATTGCCCCGGGATAAGGATAACCCAAAGGCGTATACGAAATGTTATAAATTATCTTCTTTAAATAATTATCGTAAAAACCGCTGATCTCGTCTGTGGATATAATGTCATGATCTTCTTCGCCACCTTCAGGTACTTTCAAAGTCGATTTAATGCCCCTCGCTCTTAAATATCCATTAATAGTTACAAGTTCTTTATCTATAGTGGTAAACTTGTCGCGGATGGCATTGGTATCCACTTGTGCGTAAGTCACATGCATCGATTGTATTTTTTGTGAAAGCGCTTCACGAATTTGAGACTGCTTCAGGTTATTCGAGGTGAGAAATACGATTGTGCCTATCAAGCCAAAAAAAACAAGCAACATAGCTGCCAGGTATTTTTTCCAGTTGAGAATTAGTTTGCTTGAAATTTGCATGGGCTTAATTCCCTGTGCATTTTTGTTTACAAACAGTACGGTGGTTTTTTCTTTTTTAGGATTCATTATTGCCAGGTTAAATTAAATAATATACTGGATTGCTTAACTTGGATAACTAGTATATTGAATTCGGATATACCTACCTGTTGGTAGAGATATAATGATAAACGGGAAAATAATTATTTAATTGCCCATGTGGAAAGCTTTTTTAGAACAGAATTTACTTCGTAGTAAACTATTGATAATCAGTGTAAAATTATATAGATAGGATTGGAGAAACTGTAGTGTGGATATTTAATTGATTAATGAAAGAATAACGCACTTTCATCTTTATTCAACCGGGAGCCTCTTCAACTTTCTCTCTTTTTACTATAATCATACTAGGATTTTTGGAAAACATAAGTCCAATCATCATTACTAAAGCTGTTAATACTATAACCTGTATTACCAGCGATGTATTTACGAGCGAGATATTATCGGCCGGTATAATTTTCAAGAAAAGCAGAATGGTGATAAGGCCCCTTGGCGCTACGAATAACAACGGCATCAAAGGTAATTTCAAGACTTTTAGCATTATGGCGCGAAAAATAAATATCGCGACGACAATTAGCGCGGCCCAAATAATGGTTTCGGCATTTAATAATTCTGATTTTTTCATCAGGTAACCAAAAAGCAGGAAGAATAAAGCCCTTATTAAGAATGTTATTTCGACAATTAATTCTTTGAATTTATGAACTTCTTTATCTAATTCTCTTGGCCGTAAAACCTGTATCCACTTAAATTGTTTTAATTCATCAAGATTGCCCAAAAATAGCCCGAAGAGAAGAATAAAAATTAGTGCAGGTAAATGGTAAATTTCTGATATAGCATATATTAATATCACCAGTAAAATGATCGGCACAAATTTAATCTGGTGCTCTATTTTGCTTAGCAGGTAAGATAGCCCTATCGTAGCAATAAGTGATATAGCCGCGATCAATAACAGTTGTAACGTAAAGCGGCCAGCAGATTGTAAATTAATAACACTGTTGAGTGCGATAAAATTGAAAAACAGAACACCCAGGATATCTGAAAGGCTGCTTTCATAAATTACGAATTCCTTATGGGTTGTAGAGAAGTTTTTTACGCTGGAAATTGCAACAGCACTGCTTATTACACAAAATGGGATTGCGTTAGTCAGACTTATTTTAAAGGGGACCTCTTCAAAATAATCAAAGAGAAAAGCCAGCAGGAAAGCTAACCCCAACATTGACACCAAAGCAACTACAAATGATTTCGCTATTAAAGCCTTTTTGGTTTTATCATATTCAAGTTCCAAAGAACCTTCAAGTACAATTAACACAAGGCCTATAGTTCCTAAAAATGGCAGCAAATTAGTAAGATCCGGAATACTAATTTTCATCAATTGAGAGGCCTGGCGCACAATCGATCCGAGAATTAATAATAAAAGTACCGAGGGGATTTTTGTTTTTGAGGAAGTCAGGTCAAATACATAGGCAATCAGCAATAAACCACAAAGCGTTATAATGACGGGGATTATCATAATTAGTTTTACTGTTGTTGCTAACTGTTACCACTACACGGTTAAATTTTAATTTGTCAACTGTAATTTTTTGTTGTCTACAATTGTATTTCTACGGTGAAAATTAATTTTTTTAAAGTTAGGTGAAACCGGCCAATTAACTTTTTTATTTCATCGACCCCGTATTACCTTATGGTTTTTTTACCAGAACATTTTTTTACAAATCACGCTGATGTAACTAATAAACTGCAACCCCTCAAATCGCTGATATCCCTGCGGCCCAGCACTTCAAAAGAATGATCATGGTATAATTTGCCAACATCGTCAGTTGCGATAAAACAACAGGAATAAATGTTTGCAAGGTCTATCACATTGATTAGTCCCGCAGACGGCTTAATTGCTGAACGCGATGCTTTTATTTCAAAAGGATCGTTTTCTTCTCTAATTAATATTTTCATCCACGGTGGACACCGATATAAGCCTTTTCCTTTTGAATATGCCTGCGATAATAATTCAGTCATTCCATATTCTGAATGAATGTTTTCCAATCCGAGTTTTTGCTGCAAAAAACTATGAACTTCGTCACGCGTAATTTCTTCCCTTCTACCTTTCATACCGCCTGTTTCCATAACAGTTGTATGATTAAGTTTCAAAGAATACCTTTCTGCGAAATCCAGTAAAGCAAAAGTTACACCAATTAGTAAAACACGCTGATTTCTTATTTCGTTATGAACTAAAGCCTGGTAAAGTTTTTCGTAATCATGAAGATAAAATCCACTATGCGGGTGATTGCTCACTTTTATAAGATGATCAACCATTGTGATCAAAGATGAATTCTGCCTTTCGAGATAACCCGGCAGTAACCCGATAATACACCAGTCTTCGGGCCTGCCATAAAAAAGTTTGAAGCTTTCCATAAAGCTTTCTTTATATACGGATATTTTTTTTACCAGATGCCTGCTGGTGTTCTCTCCGGTAGTTCCGCTACTTTCAAAAATAATTTCCGGTTCAAAACTTGAAGTAGTAACCACATTGGATTTGAAGAATTGAATGGGTAAAAAAGGAATATTTTCAATTTTATCAACCTTTAGCGCATCAACCTTTAATGCATCGACATAGCTCTTGTATATTATATTGTGCTTATACTGTAACCGGAATATCTCCAAAGCCATTTGTTGGAAATTATAATTATTGGCCGAGAAAACTTTATCTTCCCATTTAGATATTTCTAAAATATTATTCAGGTTTTAATATTTAATTTTGAACAATTAAAACACAAAGATGCGCTATACCCTTTTAATTTTTGTATTGATAATAATTACCTGGTCTTGTTCTAAGAATAAATTTTCCTCAACCCCTTCTTTAAAATTTAAGTCAGTAAACACCACGGCCCTTCATCCGCAGGGGGTATTAAATTTCGCTTTAACTTTTACTGATGCAGAAGGCGATTTCTCCGACAGTGGGTCGATATATGTAGAATTCCCTCAAAGAATGTTGCCAGGCTGCACGATCAGTAACAACTATGCCACTTTTGTTTTACCGGTTTTTCCGGCTACCAAGGACGAGAAAGGAACTATAAATGTGTCTTTGAATTATGGCGATATCACTCCTCAATGTTCACCCCTTAATGACACTACTGTTTTTCGCTTTGTATTAAAAGATAATGCCGGCCATGTAAGTGATACTGCATCTTCGCCTACAATTATTATTTATAATTAAAGTAGGGTTAATCAATTTTCAGAATTTGGTTTATGCAAAAGTATTTTGTTGCGACCAATGGAGGTTGTATGTATAGATGATATGATTTTCCTAAAGACATTACACGTTTATCTTGTCGGTTTAAAGTTTTAAATTGCACCCTTCATCCTAAAAAGAACATTCACTATTATGGCAAAAAGCAAAAAAGCAAAATCGTTAATAACTGAACAATCACTTGATTTTTTAAAGAGTTATATCAATACACCTTCTGCAGTAGGGTTTGAAAGTGGCGGGCAAAAAATGTGGCTTAATTATATTAAAAATTATGTGGACAGCACGTTTACCGATGCTTATGGAACTGCGGTAGGAGTTATTAATCCAACAAAGCCATTTAAAGTCGTAATAGAAGCACATGCAGATGAAATAAGCTGGTTTGTAAATTATATAACGGCTGAAGGATTTATTTATTTAAAGAGAAATGGGGGGGTAGATCACCAAATTGCACCTTCTCAAAGAGTGACGATACATGGTAAAAAAGGTCCGGTAAAAGCTGTGTTTGGATGGCCTGCCATTCATACAAGGTCTGGCGGTAACGATAAGGAACAACAACCCAAAGTAGAGAATCTGTTTCTTGACTGTGGCGCACGTAATAAAAAAGAAGTAGAAGATTTAGGTATTCATATTGGATCGGTAGTAACCTACGCAGAAGGTTTTGATGAATTATCGTATGGAAATTTAATTGGCCGTGCATTTGACAATCGCATTGGTGGTTTCATAATAGCCGAAGTAGCCCGGTTATTAAAAGAAAATAAAAAGACGCTTCCTTACTCGTTATACATTGTTAACGCTGTTCAGGAAGAAATTGGGCTTAGGGGCGCTGAAATGATTGCCCGTAAAATTAAACCCGACATTGCCATTATTACTGATGTAACGCATGATTCCAATACGCCAATGATAAATAAAATGATTGAAGGTGATTGTTCCTGTGGAAAGGGGCCTGCATTAGTTTATGGCCCTGCAGTTCACAACAAACTTTTAGGGATTATAGAAAAAGTTGCAGAAAAGAATAAAATCCCCCTCCAATTAAGAACTGTTAGCCGCAGCACCGGCACTGATACGGATTCGTTTGCGTATGCTAATGATGGATGCCCGTCTGCCTTAATTTCAATGCCGTTGCGGTACATGCATACTACTGTTGAGATGATCAATAAAGATGACGTGGAAAATACTATCAGGCTTATGTATGAAAGTGTGTTGACGCTTACTCCTAAAACTAATTTGAGTTATTTTTAATTAAGATTAATTACAAATGCAAATAAGAAACAACTGGACCAAAGACGAAATTGCGGAGATATATAATACTCCTTTGCTCGAACTTATTTATAATGCGTCTACCGTTCACCGTGAGTATCATGCCACCGGTGAAGTGCAGGTGTGCACTCTCCTTTCTATTAAAACCGGGGGATGCCCTGAGGATTGTGCTTATTGCCCGCAGGCGGCCCGTTATAATACGGGAGTAGAGGTGCAGGCGCTTATGAAAAAAGAAGAGGTTTTGGCTTACGCCGGGAAGGCAAAAAATGCCGGCTCTACCAGGTTTTGCATGGGTGCCGCGTGGCGGGAAGTGAGGGATAACAAAGACTTTGACCGTGTGCTCGAGATGGTTCAGGGCGTAAACGAATTAGGAATGGAAGTTTGTTGCACCATGGGCATGCTTACAGAGGAACAGGCAAAAAAATTATATGACGCAGGGTTATATGCATATAATCATAACGTAGATACTTCGGAAGAACATTATGCGGATATTATCACAACAAGAACTTACGACGATCGGTTGAAAACTTTAGGGAATGTTCGAAAGGCAGGTATTAGCGTGTGCAGTGGCGGTATTATAGGCCTCGGGGAAACACACGAAGACAGAATCGGTATGTTACACACCTTGGCTACTTTACCTTCGCATCCCGGAAGTGTCCCGGTAAATGCATTGGTTAGAGTAAAGGGAACGCCTTTGCAGGATAATGCCAAAGTAGACATTTGGGACATGATAAGAATGATTGCCACTGCCAGAATTATTATGCCGGCTGCAATGGTTAGGCTAAGTGCCGGTCGTGCCGAAATGAGCATTGCCGAGCAGGCGCTTTGTTTTATGGCAGGCGCCAATTCCATTTTTTCAGGAGATAAATTACTCACTACCCCTAATCCCGCATTCGATGAGGATAATGCCATGTTTCAGTTATTGGGATTAAAGCCGCGGGAAGCATTTAAAGATGAAAAAGTTTTGGTTAATTAATTAGCTGATCAGCTAATTAGCCAGTTAGCTAATTAATATGATTGATAAAGAAATTCTGTTAAAGGCTTTTCGGTTAATGTGCAACGCCAAATTTATGGCGGAAACCTATGAAGCCAACCGGCAGGTATGTAAATATGTTCATGCTACTTCAAGAGGTCATGAAGCCATCCAACTGGCTACCGCATTTCAATTGTTGCCCTGCGACTACGTTAGTCCTTATTACCGCGATGAAAGTTTATTACTAGGTCTTGGATTTTCTCCTTATACTTTAATGTTACAATTGCTTGCAAAAGGTGAGGATATTTTTACAGGCGGCAGGGCATATTATGCACACCCTAATTATCGCGGTTCGGACAAGCCGACGATGATACATCAGAGTAGTGCCACGGGTATGCAGGCGATACCCACTACGGGCATAGCCCAGGGATTACAATTTTTGGAAACGATAAATTCCCGGTATTACCGGAAAGGGGATGGTGGTGAAACTCCCATTGTAATCTGTTCTTTGGGCGACGCTTCTTTAACTGAAGGAGAAGTGAGCGAAGCTTTGCAGGTTGCAGCGTTAAAAAAACTTCCCATTATTTATTTGGTGCAGGACAATGATTGGGGCATCAGTGTTAGCGCTGCCGAAGCAAGAACAATGAATGCATTTGAATTTGCCGGAGGCTTTAAAGGCCTGCAGCGTATAAGCATAGACGGTAGCGATTTTTTTGAAAGCTATGAAGCAATGAAGAATGTCATTTCGCAGGTTCGTGAAAACCGGCAACCATTCTTGGTACATGCAAAAGTTCCGTTACTGGGACATCATACCAGTGGCGTGCGAAGAGAGTTTTACCGGTCTGCAGATATGGAAACTACGAGGAATCGACCGCCAAGGCAGTCACCTCGATCGCCGCGGGCCGTGCCCCCGACCTGATGGTGACCGGCTGGAAGTTCGGCTACTTCGCCAAACGCACCCTTGGGGCGCGTGATCTGCGCAGCATCGACGAGGCGCGCGTCAACGCGATCATCGGCAATT
>NZ_JBMQQG010000103.1:0-2802 GCF_057362405.1 Ginsengibacter sp. | reverse complement strand
TACGCCTCTGGTACGTATTTGATAGAATGAGCGTAGGAGAAGATTCCTGATGTGAATAGACTATTAGGTTGAGTGGCTAAAAATATTCATAAAAAATCTTTGTTCAATTTCTTTGAGAAGGGAAATACCTATCAGGACTAAAAGGCTATGGATTTCTCCATGTTATAGATGATACAATAATTTTCCAAAGAGGTTATTGGGACAGGTTAACTTTTTTACGGCAACACGAATTGGAAATACCGAAAGAATGAGATTGGTATCTTAACTAAATCAATAACTACCATTATAATTGCAGTTTGAATTATTAATAAATATCGATTTAACATTTCCCGGAATAAACTGCGAATATCAATGTACGTTAGTACAAAAATCGAATAGTTTTTTTAAATCGCTTTCTTTATTAAAATCCGGCTTGTTTTCTTTGATATATGATTTTATAAGTTCATTATTTTTTGAGAACATTTTAAGAAACCCAGGCCTGTTTGCCTTGGTCTTCTCGCCGTTAGACGCAATCAGAAAGTAAGATGTTTCCCTCGTTATATCAACGTCTTCGTTTAGTGTCAATTCCTTGTCGCCCGATTTGTGAACGAATGAACCCTCTTCTTCTGTGCCTGTCCCGCTGTGATTTCGCAAGCCCAGTGCACCAATCTTGATTGGCTCATAACTTACCTTTCGCAAAACTGCAAGGCCGGCGATCTCATTTTTTGCAAGAACCTGGTAATATCCGTCTTCGTAAAAAAAAGTCGTGCTGTCAAAATCGATTTCGTTAATATCCTCAAGCTTTACAAGATTGAGCGTATCACCTTTCGGATCTATAAATTGAATTTGACATATGAGCATATTGAAATCCAATTTCGATACTAACTCACCCCCGTTTTTAAATTTCACTGTAGCATCTTTGAAAAATGGAAAAAGGTAATACGAAACTTCTGATAAGCTTTGCCCCGCGTGCACAGTCTTCTTATCATACACCTGTGCTGGCACCGAAGTTAAAAATGAAATGACAAGTATTGCTGTTAACCAAAGGTTCTTATTCATACCGGAATTTAGTTTGTATTTGCACCAAAAATAATTATAAACTAGCCGAATACTTCCCCTTTAATCACGCGGGATATTTTATCGCTTCATCCTGATCTTCCGCATTCTTCTATTTTAAAGGCATTTCAAAGGCTTAAAATAGACGGCTGTCAGTATGGATGCATCGTGATAAATGTTGCCCCGGCATTAAACCTTAATTTGCTTAGTTGAGGCCGGAGTGGTTTATTTCCTTATTTTTAATGGCCAAAGCGCTTAAATGAGTATGCCGTATCATCCCGCTATCAATTCGCTCCTTCAACATTATGTTCCTGCTCAAAATTCATTCAATGAATTATTAACAGCAGATAACAAATTCAGGCCGGATTGGCAAACGTTCTTTTCAAATCTACATGATCTTGGTAATGATGAACTGCAAAATCGTAATGACGATATTCTGCGGCTGTTAAAAGAAAATGGAGTAGCGTATAATATTTATAATGATCCTTCCGGCCAAAATCGCCCGTGGGAACTGGATCCATTACCTCAATTGATTACTGCGGCTGAATGGGAAATCATTAATGCAGGTTTAATACAACGTGCCGAATTATTCAAATTGCTTCTTGAAGATATTTACGGCAGTCAATCACTTATTAGAAAGGGCATCATTCCACAGGAACTGATTTACCTGCATCCCGGTTTTGTGCGGCCATGTGTAAAAATTCATTTGACTCGTCAACAATATTTACCCTTATATGCTGCGGATTTAGCCCGCGGTATCGATGGCCGTCTTTGGGTTATCAGCGATCGTACACAAGCACCTTCGGGCTCTGGTTATGCATTGGAAAACAGGTTTGCCATGTCGAGCGTTTTACCTGAACTGTTTTCCAATTTAAATGTAAGAAGACTCTCTCCTTACTTTGATTCATTGCAACAGGTGCTCACAAAAATTGCCCCCCACAATGTGGACAATCCAAGAATAGTAGTACTTACTCCCGGCCCTGATAATGAAACTTATTTTGAACACTCTTATCTTTCCGCTTACCTCGGGCTTACTTTGGTACAGGGTAATGACCTGATGGTTAAAGACAATAAGGTTTGGCTTAAAACTATAGAAGGATTAGAAAAAATAGACGTGATATTGCGAAGGGTTGATGATAGCTATTGCGATCCACTGGAATTACGAAGCGATTCTCTCCTGGGCGTTCCCGGACTTGTACAGGCCGTAAGAAGGGGCCATGTTTCCATTGCGAATCCCCTCGGCAGCAGTATCGTTGAGAATGCGGGGCTTGTTCCATTTTTGCCTGCTATATCAAAATATCTCTTTGGCAACGAATTAATAATGCCAACAATTGCAACATGGTGGTGCGGCCAGCAAAAAGAGATGAATTATGTGATAGCTAATTTAAAAACACTGGTTGTCAGAAGAATTTTCAGAGATATTGCCGGCAAGCATTCCGCCGTTGATGGCGCTTCTCTTTCATCAAAAGGCGCGGCAACATTGATACGACAAATAAAAGCTAACCCTTACCTGTATGTAGGACAGGAAAAAATTAATTTCTCATCAACTCCTTCGTTAATGGAAAAAAACATAGAAGCGGGACGCTCCCTCTTAAGATGTTTCCTTGCGAGTAATCAAGATAGTTATATCGCCATGCCTGGCGGACTTACCAGGACCAGTACCGGGGAAAATAGTTTTATTATTTCGAATCAATCCGGTGGTATCAGTAAAGATACCTGGGTACTTTCGGAAAATGCAAATGAAGAACAGCCCATAAAACTGTTGTT
>NZ_JBMQQG010000102.1:0-3453 GCF_057362405.1 Ginsengibacter sp. | reverse complement strand
GTTTTTGTTTTTGAAACTATTGTCATCTCCGACATAGTTGGCCTTTCAAAATCGAATTGTAAATCTTTCACTTTAAAATTGTGACAGTGATCTATTGCCATCAGCATCATTTTTCCATGATATACCAACAAGGTATTATTTCCTTCTAAAGTAATGTTGGATGCATTTTCGAAAAGCATCCCGATTGTCTTCTCTTTAGATAAAGTATCATCTTCCGTAGCATTGGAAATATAATATTCCCTTCGTTCAGCGCCTTCCGGCCAAATATCTATTCTTCCGCCGGGAAAGCGAATGATGCAGCTATCCGCACCTTTTGCATCGTTTATAGCACGGGCAATTGCAGGGGAAGCATTTTTGTAGGAATTGGAGACGATTCCATAGTCAGAGAGGTTGATTATTTTTTGAGAAAAAACGGGCGAACTGCCTATCAGCATCACCGTTATACCGACAATTACTTTATTAAATCGCCACAACCATTTAATAGGCGTTCTCATAAACCTTGCTTAATTACCATTAAATCTAATTTTGATTATTTTTTATTTTGAACAATGTCGATCTCTGTTATTACCACCAAACCTATCTTTCCTGGTTCATCACTACATCCTTCTTTCGTACTGCCGGCGTAACAAACAACTTTTCAACTTTACCATTTTTATATTCACATTCAACGGTTGTATTATAAGGAGCATTCAGTTTGAAACTAACGTCCCAGTTTTTGGGCCAGGCTGGCAGCAATCTTATTTCTTTACCATCGCATTGCAACAACATCGATTGCGTTGTTTTCAGTAACACACTTCCATGATCCTGGTCGGGTATCCAATCATAGTTCGGCCCCCAAAAAGCTGGAAAGCGATTTTCTTTACTCCAATGCGAAGCCCTGTTTACAATGCCATTTTTTGCATCATCGGTTTTGCCAAGCAATGCGGCCCAAAGATCATCCTGGCGCCAGCCTTCGTAGCCTTTAGGATCGCGGTAATCCCAGGCGTTAACCGCTAAATTCATGTCGGGCTTCCCTAATCCATAAAGTCTGAAAGGAAACACTGCATATAGTTCCGGGTTTTCAACATTAGATTTATTTTCAAATTTATCAGCCGCGGCTAACATTTTTTTGTTGTCAAACTCCCGCGTGGGAACCGCAGGCATTATCTTCTCCAACTTTGCCACTAAAGTTTTCAAACGTACAGAAACCAATTGTTGCGGAAGTGCATTTATTTTGTTAATCAAAAAATGTATGCCCGCAATTTCAGGTAAGGCGTTGGTACATTTCCACCAGGTTTCTAATGCCTGCGAAGGTTCAAATTTTAAATGGCCTGTCTCGTCTAATTTCTCATGTTGATCAAAAAATAATAAGATTTGTTCTGCCAGTGGCAACAAAGTATCAGTAGCAAATTTTTTTTGTTGGGTGTATGCATAATATTCAAACATTAACGATGATAACTCTAACCCGCTTACCCATTCGTATTTATGCCAACCGCTCCCCTGTACTTTGTCTGTTGTTTCTTCGAGCGTTTTCTTTCCCCATGATTCACTAAAAGTACTTCCCCAGAAATAAGTGCATTCAGGATAATAAGCTCCTGCATGATGAAAAGAAACTTTAGTTCTGTATTCTTCCAAAGGAAGTTGTGCAAAATAAGTTTTGAATAAAGGACGCATCATTTCAAAGTCACCGGCCGCAGCCATCGACCAATAAGGCAATCGTGTATTCTGCCACCAATAGCCGGTTCCCCATCTGCGGTAATCGGCAAAACCTTCTGTGCCCGGGTAATCCATCGTAAAGATGGAGCCGTTGAATTTTATAGGATACTTTCCTCTCCCCGCACAACCATTCATAAAGCGCTGTAAGGCGTAACCTCTTGTTATAACTTTTCCTTCATTCTCTTTTCCGAGCAGCGTTTCAACGGAATCATTATTGGAAACATTTATCCAACTCCTGTTCCAGAATTGATGCCACCAGTTTTCATGTTGCTGGTAAAGATTGTTGATACTTACTATTTGCTTTTTACCAATTAAAGTTTCCACCGATGCTAACCATGCCGTGGGCGTGGAAGGTTGTTGCGTAAGCACAGCAATTTGCAAATTTCTTTGTCGCCCGGTTGTACTTACTAAAGTTGAATTATCAATTTTCTTAAAGTTATTTCCCGCCATCATAGCCCCGAAGATTCTATCCTTTAAAGGATTTTGTAACGGGAAATCTTCCAGCCCCTGCAGTTTCAAATTCAATTTATAACCCGGAACCTCGGGGTTGCGATGATACCAAACAATTGCAGCCGGTTCTTTCGACAGCACATCAGGCTGAATAATCGTTGGTCCATACAGGTCTGGGAAATAATTCAAATCGCTTACTTCCAGCTTCGTCATCGTATCAATTTTGTTTCTCCATATTTGCGTGTATGCTGTAACGTGAGTCGCATCAGGAACATCAGCATCAACATGAATGACGGGACGATTGGCATCGACCCAAACATTCAACCGAATAGCGTTTGTACCGCTACCGGAACGGATATTTATTTTCCCATTGTAAATGTCAAGAGTTTGAAAAAATGTTTTCTCATCAACAAATGGATTGGGTGATATATTGATTACCACTTTTCCTATTTTCAACAGCCGCCCGTTTTCTCCCCATGCGTCAGTTTTGCTGATGTAAAAACAAAGGTTTCCATTGGCTTCTGTCCACACATTTAAACCGATGTCACCATTTCCTAAAGGCATACTGCCATGAGAATTGCCACCGACTGTATTCCAAACAATATTATTTTGCTGAATAACGCCAGCGAGCCTTGCATTTTGCGCAAAGGATTTTTTTTGTATCATCCCAAAAGCAAGACAATAAATGCCTGCAAGGAAAACAAATCGGAACTCATATCTTTTCATAATTATATTTTTTTTCCGCACAGAATTGAATAATAAAATTTAGTCCACAACGATTTAGCGGGCAATATGAAACAAAACATTAGCCGGAATCGTTTCTTTATTTCCTTTACTATTTTGCCAGGAAACTTTCAGCTCGTTGCCACCACCAGCATCAAAATAAGCAACCTTTATTTTATGGTATCCTTTTTTCAAAGCCGCTATGCCAGCCGCTTCTGTACCGCCATGCTCACCATCGTTATCTACCACTTCTTCAGCATCTATAAATAATTTACTGCCATCATCTGAATACGTAAAGAAATCATATATCCCGTCTTTGCTTATATTAATGTATCCATCAAACTGCAATGCATACCTGTCTTCACGCTGTTTTACTTTTTCAGATATCACGTCGGTGACCCCTTCTTTTTTCACCGGTGAAGTTTGAATGGATTCCAAACTAACAGCGCCATCCGGCTCATAATATTTCCACAAGATGCCTGTCTTCAGATTTTTTATTTTAGTTGCCTTTAACCATGGAAAACATTTTACTTCTTCAGAAGCTATATCGCTGGACAGAGCACCTGGCAACAAAGTAATCGCTTT
>NZ_JBMQQG010000101.1:0-7152 GCF_057362405.1 Ginsengibacter sp. | reverse complement strand
GGATGAATTCCGCTACAAATTTTTTGCCAGGTCTCGCTCCATCTCCTTTTGAGAGGCGTTGGTGGGAGGCTCTAATACAAAAAACCCATTTTACCATTCTGGTAGTCCCGCATGGCTTCCATAATTTCAGTTTGTGTATTCATCACAAAAGGGCCATGGCTCACCAGCGGTTCATCAATAGGATCTCCGGCACCTAACAGTAATGCACAATCGCTTTTTGCGGTCAGTAAAATAGCTTCATCGCTATGTTTGAATGAGGCAAGGTCAAAACGTCGCAATGTCTTTTCTGAATTTACTTCCACATCGCCTTCAAGCACGTATAAGAATACGTCGTTGCTTTTTGGTAACGGGATAGCATAGCTGCAGGCGGCTTTCATTCTAATCATAGCCGTGAGAACATCCGAATTTGCCGGACCTTTTTTGCCATCGTATTTTCCTGAGACTAACCTGAACTGGACACCATCTTTTTCTATCAACACGATCTCATCTTTTGTGATGGGTTGGTAAGAAGGTGTTTTCATTTTTTCTGCCGCAGGCAAATTGATCCATAGTTGTATCCCATGAAAACGTCCTCCCGTTTTAGCGAATTCTTTCCCGGTTTTTTCTGAATGGATAATACCTCTTCCTGCATTGATCCATTGCACTTCATCGTTACCGATTACTTGAACGTTACCTAAAGAATCGCCATGTTCTACTGCGCCTTCATACATAAATGTTATCGGCATAAAGCCACGATGTGGATGGGCGGGAACATCAAAGTTGTTTTGTCCCGCTTCCATATTAATGTCAAAATGGTGTAATAAGATGAATGGACTTATTTGTTCGGTACCTGCAATAGGTATGGGTTGCCGTAGGCGTATGGGTCCCATATTCACTAACGGTGCAGGTATAATTTTTTCAATGCTTCTATACATGTTTTATAATTTAAAGAGTTTATTTTTTTAAAAAGAGGATGCATCAACTTTGGAACCAGCTGGCTAAATAACTTCATTGATACATCAAAACCTGTAACAAAGCAAAATTAGACCTAACCTTTGCCTGTTCAAATGACATAGAGTAATAAAATTTATTGATATGGATTAATGATTTCAAAATAAATTTATACTTGCCTTTTAAAAAACTGCTTTTTGGAACTTTTAGTTAATTCTTACATTTGAAATCATGTTCCTGCTTTCAATTGTTTAAATCATTTCTAAAAATCTATAAAATGGAAAATAAGGAACCTACTTTCGGTAATGGCAAAATATGTTACCTCGAAATTCCTGCTACGGACATCAATGCTTCCATGTTATTTTATAAAGAGGTTTTCGGATGGACAATAAGAAATCGTGGAGATGGCAGTGTTGCGTTTGACGACGGCGTTGGCGAAGTTAGCGGCACGTGGGTATTGGGAAGAAAGCCCATGCAAGAGCCAGGAATCATGATTTCTATAATGGTAGATGATGCGAAAGCATGTATCGATAGTATTTTGGCGCATGGAGGAAAGATAGTGCAGGAATTAGGCAAAGACGCTCCTGAAATAACGGCTCATTTTAGCGATCCTGCCGGAAATGTCCTCGGGATTTACCAACATGGCGGTTAATAGAAATAAGGAAGCCGTTCAAATATTTACTGTATGCTTTGAAATATAAGAACGTTTTATTAGTTTGGTATCACCCCTGGTAGCAACACTTTCACCTTGCCCCCGAAACGCGAGAAAACAGAATTAATTGTACCTGCAATTTCAATTTGATATTTAATACCGTGCTGGTATTGCTTACACCATGGCCATGTTATTTCAAAAAAAATAAAAACAGTTGATATGAGCGGTTTCCCAATTCTCGACCTTGTAGTAGGTGTTATATTCGTTTATTTCCTGTTGAGTATAATCAGCAGCTCGGGAGTAGAAATGATTTTAACCGGGCTGAAAGCACGGGCAACTTTGCTGGAAGAATGGTTGACTAAGATTTTCAATAAAACCATAATTCAACCGGATGGAACAACCGTAACGTTGGCACATGCTATTATGGATCATTGCTCTGTTACGGCGCTTTCAAAGAGTCGCAACTCCACATCTTACATTGATGCCAAAAACTTCACCGCTGCGTTGCTTGAAAGAATTACGTTCGATCCGGCAAATCCTAAAAGCGTTGCAAAAAATATTGATGAATTTATTGCGGCTATTGACAAATCGGATGCACTCCCATCCGAATTTCAAAGAATATTATTGATGTATGCTAATGATGCAAAAGATACCTATAGGTCAGTAAGTGAAAAAACAGAAAGTGAAATAGATCTGTTCAGATGGAAGATAGAAAACTGGTACAATTCATCGATGGATCGCGTGACAGATGCCTTAAAAAAGAAGTATTCCCGGCCGGCAACCCTTTTAGTCGCCATCATAGTAACGGTATGCCTAAACGCAGATAGTATTGCCCTCGCAAAATACCTATACAGCAATCCGGATGTACGCACTAAAATTGCCATGCAGGCTTACAGTGCTGCCGATGATTCCGCTTTAATAAAACAAGTGCAGCAAATTAGCCTCGTCAAAAGCGATACATCTCACAATGCAATGAGCGCAGAACAAATAAAAAACAGCATCACACAAAAAATAGCTGATATTGATAAAGCAAAGAAGGGACTGAATGATGTGATGCCACTCACCTGGAAGGCCGGCGAATTAAATGGCCCGGGTGGAAAAATTTCGTTGCGGTTATTATTTTCAAAAATCACAGGACTGTTAGCAACCATTCTTGCTATTATGATGGGCGCTCCTTTTTGGTTTGATATACTAAATAAAATTTCAAATTTAAGAAGTACAGGGGCTAAGCCGTCAACAGCCGGCGGTGATGATAAGAAGAAATAAATCCGGCTAATTTTTTAAGCTTGCGTAGATGCCTTTACTGCAAACTGATAACGCCATTCTTTATCGCAAACATAACAAGGCCTACCCGCGATTTGACTTCTAATTTTTCAAAAAGGGAATCCCGGTATCCATCTACAGTGCGTGTGCTGACAAACATTTTTTCAGCAATTTCTTTATACGTGTATTCTGAACAAACAAGTTTTAAAAAAGCAATTTCGCGATCATTGAGCTTGGCAAGCATTCTCGATTGAATTTCCTTTTCATCCAATGTGTTAATGGTATGAATTAATTTACCGGTTATCATCTCATTATAATAAAATCCTTTTGTAACCAGCGCTTCCAGGGCCGTTTTTAATTCTGATGGATCGCAGTCTTTTAAAATATAGCCTTTCGCTCCGGCCTTAAACATCTTAATAATTGAATTCTCATCATCGTACATTGATAAGGCGAGAATACTTATTTTTAACTTATTTTCCCTTATCCATGTAGCAGTTTCATAACCATCCATTACCGGCATGTTAATATCGATCAACACAATGTCGGGAACTGTGCCATTCTGTACAGTTTCAACAAATTGTTTTCCGTTGTCTGCCTGGAATAACACTTTATAATCACCAAGAGTTTCAATAAGATTTGCCAGCCCGTTCCGGAGCAATACATGATCATCAATAAGTGCAACTGTTTTCATAGCTAAGTTTTAGAGGTTTCCATTGGAAGTGTTAAAACGATTGAGGTCCCTTGCCCCGGTGTGCTTATAATTTGAAAATGGGTATTGATCATTTTAGCACGATTATGCATGTTCCTTACTCCGAGACCCAGTTTGCCATAATCGTTTTGTTGTATTCTGCTTGTATCAAAACCAACACCATTATCATCAATTTTTAACGTAAACAAGGCTGGATCAAATATAAGTTTTACGTCAATCAAAGTAGCCTTTGCGTGTTTCATAATATTATTGAGTACTTCCTGTACAATTCTGAACAAGATAAGTTCCTGCTGGTTGCCCAGCCTGTATTGTTTTCCTTCTAAATCAAAATTCACTTCGAATACGCCCGTTTTTCTAATCATGTCAAGTTCGTACTCCAGCGCCTTTGCTAAACCTGCATCAACAATATAATCAGTATTTAAGCTTTTGGAAAGGTCCCTCAAATCCTGGATTGCCTTGGTTATCAATTGCCGGCTGTCGTTAATTTTATTTTGTATCTGCACTGGTTCGTTACAGTTCATCGTATTAATGTTCAGTTTCACAAGGCTAAGCACCTGGCCGATATTATCATGTATTTCCTGTGAAATATTTTTAAGAGTTTGCTCCTGTATTTCCAATTTACTTTCCAGTATTTCTTTCTCGAACGTAATCTTTAATTGCTTTTTTTCTCCAATATACTGTAATTGCTTTTTCTGGTACACAAGTATAAGTACAATAATGCCCACTGCTACAATTATGAGCAAGGCGGAGGCAAGTATAATTATTGTGATTTGTTTCGATAAGTTATCCATAGATGGCTCGATAAAGTAATTATTGACGTAACAAAAAGCAAGACATTCAAAACGGACCAAAGATCCCCCAAAATCGTCTCTTGTTCTGATGTAAGTTTGTCTGTAAGATAACTATAAGATAAAATAATAAAAAAGCCACCCAGGAAATAGATAATATAGCCGGAAATTAGCCATAAATTAAAATTGAGCAGGATATTTTTTTCGCTGATATTAATTAATAATTCATGGAGGTACATGAAAGATGCTATTACCATTGAAAGAAACAAGAAAGCGGTGCTGGTGCTATTAAAAAAAGTCCTGGTAATGATGAAGTCAGTAATAATAAAATTAATTGCCACCATTGAAAATAATACCGCGACAATTCTCTTTTTGAGTTTACTCACGAGAAGATTATTGAAATAATAGCCCAAAACCACAGCCGACAAAAAGTAATGGATATTATATAGCCAGTTGTTATTACCTGTACTATCACTTGCATACTGTATGGCTAAAAAAGCTGCATAAGTAAGAAGGGCAGTAGCTATGACGTAATAAATAAAAAGAACCTTTTCCCTCATTAATCTATTCGATCGGTATTCTAATAACAGAGCTATCGAATAAATCAAGTAAGAAAAAGGTTCTAAGAAATCTTTTATAAGTATAGACAGCAAGATGTTATTTTTTACGAGGTTTTAAAACGATACCAATAGCAAATTGGGGTTCGGAATTATCACCTGGAATCATTATTTACATGGCGCGGGACAACCCGTAGTACTTCCACCGGAAGTATCTCCCCCGAGCGGCATTGCCTTTATAGACTTTCCCGACTTACCGCTCTTCTTAAACTGAGATGCAGAGATATCAAACGTAGGCATCTTGCCCGGTGCATAAGTTGCTTTAATGTTAATAACGATGTCCTTGGTGCCCTGGCATAATTTGGCTAATTCTGAACTTTTAAAGTAGCATTCAATTTGAGTTTCGTTTGGCATAACTGAAAATTTAGAATTTGAAAATAATGTTTCTTAAAACTATATATCCATTTCAATATTAACAATTATAATTATGAAAACCGTCTTTTTCTCATGTAAACGGGGTTGGAAATACTTTAATAAATCCGTCAAAACACCGCGGTATATTTAATTAAATTTTTTCGAATTTTGCTATGCCTTGTAATCCCTATTTCTCCAGGCCAATTTGATTGCCTGTTTTGCTATACGAAATTTACATAAATGAAAACCCTTACCAATACAATTCATCACGGTAAAAATATTCTCTTAAAAATTATAATGTATTGTTTCCCTCCACGGGTGCGTTTGCGACTAATGCTGACTCGACAGGGCAGCTCTTAAGGAATAATCATAAATCAAGGATACCATTAAACTATATAAAAGGTTTGAATCTTTTCCCCCCAAATTAAAACACGTTATATGCTATTCAACGATTACCAATTAGGTGAAACTATCAATTCAAAAAAAAGCACCTTTTTTTCGCTATCTGCTAGAACGGTACCTAATAAAAATGAACTGGTTCCGGCCAATATGGACTTTATACGGTTTGAAGAAAAAAAAGACAAATTCGTTTGGGCTCATCCCGATGAAATATATTTTGTGGTAAGCGCCGATCATTATGTAAAATCTTTAATAAAGTGTGGAGACCAAACGAAGTGGATGAGCAGGCATTCCACGCTTAAGGAACTGATCCATATTTTAGACACTGCTACTTTCATGCGTCTTAATAAATTTTATCTGCTTAACAGGCAACATTTTTCACATATTGACGAGCATAAGAAGCTTCTTTATTTTAATGATGGTTCTTCGGTAGCCATTCCTCACCGGATTTCTCCGTTTTTATGCCACCTGCTAAAAAGCACCTATACGTGAAATGCATTTTACGAAAAAGTGACTGACATGGATTCCTGACCGTAATACATTTGCTGTAGTATCCGTGCTGAGCGGGATATGTAACTACCACTCCTTAATGCCATTCAATAATAATGGTATTCCAATTTGACCAACAATTAAACGGAATTCAATGAAAATCCGATTAAAGAATAACTAAAAAGATAAGACAAATATTAGCGTGCATACTAGGGTGCATGATGCAGTTACGACAAATCAAACCCTGAACAATTTCTGTCAAAAAAAAATATAACTAAAATGAGCAACGATCAATCAACAAAAAAATTATCGGGTATTGTTGAGCGGGTGAGAACCGACGCAAAAGCCCATACAGGTGACCTTTCATTTAGTGCCGACTATACCGTAACGAGCACTACTGATGGCGGCGGCCTCGTACTCACCAACGTAGAAGTTATTCTATGTTTTTGGGGAAGTTTTTGGAGCGCTAATCCTGCTCCCTCTCCTTCCAGGGACGAGTACCAGCAGGCAATTGAAGGCATCATTACCGGACCCTACAACAGCGGCCTCAACCAATATCGTGGCGTTGCACAGGGAACTTTAATTTACAGTGAAATAAATGACGCCACAGATCCTGCAGATTTATATACCGATAGTGATGTAGTAAATATGCTTACCGACCGTATTAAAAATCACGGTATGCCGGCACCTACTGCAGGTCATAACCGCTTTTATGCTGTAATTGCACCGAAAGGTATTCGCAACAGCATAACAAAATTTGCCGGGCAACATCAAAGCTTTTCTGTTGACGGTGTTAAAGCCTATTATGCATGGGTTGATAACACCGGATCCTTAACCGGCCACGATTGCACGACCAAAGTTTTTTCTCACGAATTTACAGAAGCATGCACCAACCCCGATGTTGATTCATCCAATAACGGTATACTTGTTAATGGTACCAAATCGGATGGC
>NZ_JBMQQG010000100.1:0-7501 GCF_057362405.1 Ginsengibacter sp. | reverse complement strand
GGAAAATTTAAAAAACAAGAGCTTTCTAAAACCAATTCGATTGTTCTTGCAAATGAATAAAAAATAAAAATGTCTGTGAGTTTTTTTCTTTGGAATATTTTATTTCATTATAAAAAAATTGCCCGGCTTAATTATTAAACCGGGCAATCAATTATTAAAATAATTTCGCCATTTAAAAATCAAGTCCCATACTAAAATAATAAATTGGCTTACCTCTAAAGAAACCGTTCATCGGCCAGCCCGCATCAAACTTTAAGAAATAGCCAAGTAAAGTACTCCTGGCGCCAAACCCATATCCGCCGAGGAAAGGTCCTACACCCGGCGCTTTAATACTAACGGTAACTGTTGGGTCGCTTGGATTGGCATAAGTTATATCAGGCCTGGCCAGTTTATTATAAGCCCCATTCCATGCTGATCCCAGGTCAATAAATTGCGTTAATTGAAAATTCCTTACGAATGCGTTATTTATAGGTTTACTGAACAGCGTCGTAAAAACAGGTAACCTAAATTCACTATTTATTACAACGTTATTGTTTCCGTTGGCAGCATTCTGAATGAAGCCTCTAAGGTTTACCGCAAGAGATTGAAATGCATAATTAGCATCAGCAGCTGGTTTATTTGCCGGATTAAAATATCGATAAGTACCATTACTTTTTTGGTTGTCGCTAAACATAAACCAATTATCGATGCCACCGAGATAATAAACAAGCTTTTGATTGCCCCAGCTAAAATCACCTGCAACCCTACTTGCCCAAATAAAATTGCGATAAATGGGATAGTAACCTCTCGCATCGAAGCCGAAATTAAAAGTGTTGCGGCCTTCAAAAGCTGCCGGTTTACTTATTTCGGTATTCCAGTCTATATAAGCTTTATAACGTATGCCATTCCAAATGTTTTGCGCGGGGTTTAATGTGTTATCGTATACATACTCCAGGTGCATTAAACCATAAGTTTTCGAAATATCACGTGCAGTTAAAGACACATTATCGAACGAACTCACAACGCCACGGTCTTTTCTAACGCCAGCGCTTAAACGAATACTCTTTGTGGCGTCAAGCGGGTAGCTGGCATTCCCCTGGTAGAGATTGGAAAATATTTTTCCGGGATAGCTATAGCTGGAAGAATCAACTCCAAAATTAAGCGCCTGGACACTCCTGTAATACGTGAGCCCCCAATCAACTCTTCTTCTAAGGTTATTAAATTGAAGTAGCCAGTCATTATCTTTTAAATTCGTGGAGAGCCTGAATCCGCCTGATATCTTTATATCTTCCATTATATCAGCAGTGCCCATGCGCAAGGTACCGTCAAGCCCGCTATTCGACGTGAGTGTTATGGGTCCTGCGCCCCCTTCAAATATTTGATATCTTGTTCCTAAAACATCATTATTAAAGCCCGCAACCACATAATCAGTGGCAAACTTCAGCGGTTTATAAGCATATAGTTTTGCCTCTGATAATACCGTTGGTTCGTTGATAACTTCGCCATTAAAATTCCTGGCAGTATCTTTCTTTTCATCCTTAAATTCATTTTGAAAGACATCCTGTTTTTGTGAAGTATCAATACTGGGTTTGATAACTTCCGCACCTCTTGAAATCTTATCCATTTCCATCAGGTGTTTCATATAAGCGGTAGGAGTAGCGCTTACATTTCTTCTTCGTAAAGCGTTCTCGTCAATCTTAAGCTTATATAGAATTTTATCGTCACTCTGTCTTGTTACTTCGCTCACCTGGTGATTCTCTCCGGCTTCCCTTGTTTCGAGAAGACTACTTTCATAATTCGTCAATGGAAATACGTAGGCAGAATCTTTCGAAACAGAAACGATCGCTACGGAATCAATATCTTTCTTTTTATACACCTTTAACAACGAGTCTACTTCGTTCTCAGATGGGTTTCGAAGAATGTCATCGCCGATTAGTACAAGTGTATCCAGCCCCTCCTTTTCGGTACTGAAGAGCCCCGCATACCTGTTGCCAACACCGTTTAGATCGCTGACAAATGTGAAATGAACATTGCTGTACTGGGTAGGATATCTTGCATCGCCAAACTTTAAATTGGTGAGTTGGGTTATTTGATTAAGCTCCGGTCGGTTGGTTGTAAAGTCGGTTATTAGAAAGATATTGAACCGGTTATTTAGTAATGAAGTATCAGAACCTTTTGTGCCGGCGGCTGGCCTGTTACTTGAAAATATAATTCCTGTTTTATTTGGAAAAGAAACAAATGACGGATCAAGATCATCGTAAACGTCATTGGTTATCGGTCTCACTTTGTCATTTTCAATGTCGTAAGAATATATATCTGAATGTCCGTTTTTAACAGCGCTGAAAAGCAATGTCTGGCTGTTAATCATATACTTCATATCCTGTACCTGGTCAAAGCGATCCGTAAGGTCCCGCTTGTAAGGTTTTATTTTTGTAAGAACATCATAAACAAAAAGTTTAATGTGACCTTCTTCTTCATATAATACGGAAAGCCTTGTGCCTTTTGGGTCCCAGGCCATCATTGGATAATTAGGGTTGATTTCATCTACCTTACTTACCGAGCCAAATTTCAATAATGTTTTATCCACATCATCTTCATTAAGTAACAACCGGTACTTTCCTTTTTTATATTGAACAACGGCAAAAGAGCCGTTACGTTTATTCGGATTTACATTAAAATGAAAATAATCTATTCTTTTTCCTACAGTAAAGTCTGTAATCTCACTTCCCTTCGGATAGTTTTTGCGGCGTGAAATATCATTATCGTATTTGTCTTGTTCATAGGTCATAAAATCAGAAAGTACTTCTTTGAACTTTCTTTTTTTAGTAACTGTCTGGGACGCCCGGTTCAAACTTTTATAAACACGGGCCAGGTACAATAGATAGGTGGTGTTTTCCCTCTTATATTTTTCTTCTATGTAATACCAAAATGCATGGCCGGCAAGTAAAGGTTTTTCAAAAGCCAACTGGTAAAAGTTTTTATAATTACCACTCTCGATCTCATTTTTTAATTCGTCATCAAGTTGGGTGCTCCAGTTTTGGCCTGCATAGGCTACATAACCGTCGATAAGCCATTGGGGCAAATCAAGAAGCGCTGCGTTGCCGGCAACTTCACCGAGATCATCGCCAAACAGAAGATTTTCAGTAAGCACTTTTGCAATGCCCTCCCTAATTTGCCGGCGTAAGTCTGCATGATTGCTATTAAAATAAACAACCATTTTATTGTTAACTAATTTGGTAGTTCCGCCGGTATTTTGCCAGTCGATGCCAAGCCCAATATTACTTTGTTGCAAATCTCCAAAGCTGTTGTAAATAACAATATTGGCCCTGCGTTGCAAACTATACTCCACAAATTTTTCCATAGCCGGCAGTTCCTCTTCAGCTACCTGGGCCACATATTTTGCGAGTTCCTGCCCGTCCTGATTAAAATATGAATTGAAATTCTTGGTTTGATAATATTGCCATTTGAATTTTTTAAATTGAACCCGGTTTTTGCCAAATTGAACGCTACTTACCTGCGCATTTGCCATTGATGCTAAAAAGAAAAAAAATGATAGAAGAAGAAAAATTTTTTTGTCAAATTGATTCTTGTGATCTTGCATGTACTGTAGGTTATAATTGCCTAAAATTAAACGTTTCAGGTTAATCAGGAAAATGAAATTACCTCTATTTTATATATGCCATGTTCCTTATCAAAGTTTTAACTTTTAATGCAGTCCAGGAAAATACGTACGTTCTTTATAATGAGGCCCATGAATGTATCATCATTGATCCCGGCTGCTATTCCGAAGAAGAAAAGGACGTATTACAATCGTTTATAAATAACAATGGGTTGCGTCCTGCAATGTTGCTTAATACTCATTGCCACCTCGATCATGTATTTGGCAATAAATTTATTGCGGAAGCCTACCGCTTAACACTTCAGATTCATAAAAATGAAGAGTCTATATTGCAGATGGCTCCGGCATCAGGATTAATGTTCAATTTACCGTTTGATAATTACCAGGGGGAACTGTTTTTTTTAAAAGAGGGCGATATTATTTCATTAGGCGAAGATTCTTTACAGGTTATTGAAGCGCCAGGTCATTCTCCGGGAAGTATTTGCTTTTATTGCGAAAAGCAAAAATTTGTTATAGGAGGCGACGTTTTATTTTATCAAAGCATTGGGCGCACTGACTTGCCTGGCGGGAGTCATGAAAGTCTCATTAAAAATATTAAGGAAAAATTATTCGCATTGCCGCCGGATGTGAAAGTGTACCCGGGTCATGGCCCGGCAACCACAATAGGAGAGGAAATAAAGTACAACCCATATTTGGTATAAGACCGGGAAAGTAAATTATGAGTCTCAATAATTATTTTCTCTCCATAACCAATTCAATCAAAACTCCGTTAGTATCTTTTGGATGAAGAAAACAAACCAACTTATTATCGGCTCCTTCTTTGGGTTTTTCTGTTATCAACGTAAATCCTTCCTTCACCAGGCGTTTCATTTCTTCTTCTATGTTGTCCACCTCAAAAGCAATGTGGTGCATGCCTTCGCCCTTTTTTTCTATAAATTTATTAATGACGCCTCCCGGCGCATTAGCTTCCAATAACTCAATTTTACTTTCTCCCTTAATAAAAAAGGCGGTATTAACCTGTTCACTTTCTACAGCTTCTGTTTTATAGCAGCGCGTATTAAGTAACTTTTCAAAAAGAGGAATAGAAACAGAAAGACTTCTAACGGCAATGCCTATATGCTCGATTTTTTTCATGAGACAATTTTCTAAAAAATAATATTTAATGACGATGGCGCTAAGGCTCAAAGTAAGCAAAGAATTAGCGATTTGATATTGATGTTATAAAATTTTTAGTTTGCAAACGAAGGTTCAGAGGGAAACTGCTTTGCGGACACTTCGTTTTCAAGCTAAGAGTAATAACCCGCCAGTTTGGTTATGTTGAGGAATTTTCACTACCCGGTTTAACAGGGAATTATTGGTTGCCAGATATTTCGCTGGCATTAGACGATAGGTCAATTAATAAAAACGAAAACACCCAAATACACATATACTTTATTTACTGTGTTTTTAACTCTAAAAATAAATTTCCAGGAATTATAAAATATTAAGATTTGTGTGGTTTTATAATTTGATACTTTCCACTCAAATGCATCAGGCCAAACAAATACAACAAACCATCGTAATAGGGATCAAAGTAGCTGTCGTCATAAGGTTGTAGTTTGGCATCCCACAATGCACGGACAAATTCGAAGTTGTCTTTATTGATTATTTCTGTGGTTGCGGCGGTTGCCACTAAACCAAGTGAATGTCGTAACTTTTTAAAGCCACCCGCTGGTAAAATTTGATTTGGGGTCGATCCGTCAATATTAAACTGGTCGTCAAATGTGTGGATGCCTTTTGATTTAAGAAAATTTTGAAAGCGTTTTGCATAATCCTGCTGCCATTTTTTATCTTTTCCAAACCAGTTATAATCCATTGCAATGTTCATCGGCACACGCCATGAATCATAACGAAAGGCGGCTGGCATCCACCTTGTTTGACGTGGCACTCCGTCAAAATCGGTAATATCTGCGTTTAATGCTGTTGATGAACTGCAGGCACGATGTAAAAAAGCCCGGGCAGTATCAGCACAATCTTTATAAAATTGTTCGTGACCATCTTTGGTATATAATGCCCATACTTCAAAGAATGCAGGCAACTGGTAAGATGGGTCGGTGAAATGATAATTACTGGCTTCCGGCGTGAATGTAATTTGTTTATGTGCTGTATTGATGATATTATAAATGCTATCAGTACCATCTTTCTTCCACAAATTGTCCAAGATATAACGGGCTTCTTTGTAGTAATCAATCCCCGCGTTATTTCCCCAGCGATTAGATGCAAATAAAAGATCTGTTATAAAATAAAGTTCCCCGTCTGAAGCAGTGCCTTCTGAATTTCTCTTCATCGTGGCAGGATTAATGCTCCAGGCAAAATAACCTTTTCGGGGGCCGTCCTGGTGTTGTAAATATTTCTTTGACCATCTCCAGATTCTGTCGAACATTTCTTTTTTATTTAATTGAACAGCAATCATCATTCCATACGAAAGACCTTCTGTTCTCGCATCATGATTTTTTATGTCAGACACATACGCCATTGAATCACCCACTTCAAAATATATCTTGTGCGGGCCTTCAAACAAATCATAATAAGCTTTATCAACTTTTGCATCAATATCTTTCTGCTTATAACCTGCTTCCAGGAAAAGGTTCGGATACATGCCTGAATAATACGCTGAGGAATTTGAGTTATTTGTGTTTTGAGCAACTATGATTTCCTTAACTGTTATAACTAGTAACAGCGCCAGCAAATATTTTTTCATATTGATTATTTTATAAACAAGATTAATATTGAATCAACACGGGTTATTGCTAATTCTTTTGTTGATAATTTTTAATATACTTCGCCACATCAATCATCGGTGCTATCCAAATATCTTTTTGATTTTGTTGAAGAAAATGCAGCAACGCACTATGCGCCTCGAGTGAAACATTCAGAGAATGTTCGCCACCAACTCCATGAAAAAGAAAAACCAGTAATGTGTGAGTTTCCATTGCCTGCTTTACAAGATCAATTAATTGATCACCTGTTTGTCCATTGATGCCATAGCAATCGATGTTGTGTAAATCAACTTTATCTATTGTTTGCATCGCAGGCGCTACACCTCTTGCTGCAATGAATTCATTTTTTAGTCCGTCCAGGTAAACCGTATCGTGAATTTTCATATCGCCACATGGATATGCAAATGTCCGCTCTTCTTTTCCATCAATTGCTTTTAAAATATTGTCCATTGTTTGTATTTCTTTCACCATGCGGGCGACTGTGTAATTATTCATATCGCTTTCCGGCTTTACAAATTCTCTTCCCGGCCTTCCTCCTTCGCACGGATGCCATACAGTATGATTGCCTAATTCATGGCCTTCTGCTGCGGCTTTTCTCCATTTAAAGATTTGATCTTTCAATCCGTTAAAATAATCAGAGATATAGAAAGTTCCTTTCAGACCAACCGAATCCAATGCAGGTATAACATTGTTGAGATCAACGTTTAAGCCATCATCATAGGTTAGCACTACAGCGCATGACTTACCATTCCACGTTGTATTAGTTTGTGCATCTGAAAAGAAGTGCAACATCAGTAAGCATGGTATAAAACAAAATATTTTTTTCATCTTTTAATTGTTGATTGAATTTTTATTGCGATTTTTTTTCGTAGCCCAACATCTTATTTGCCCATGGGATAAAATATTTAAAATTTGGTGCATCAGTATGGCCGCCGTCGTGCTGGCGCCAGGCAAGTTGTCCATCCAATAGACCAACATTAACAGGTGGCATATATTCCTTCATATAATCATTTGATACGCCTAAATCTTTTGCGCCTAAAAGTTTGTACGCCGAGCCCGCGGCAATAATGGCTTTATAACTCCCCCGGTGATCCAGCCAGTTTGCATCGCCTTTTTCAGGAACACCATAACTTAGAAACATGGG
>NZ_JBMQQG010000099.1:0-22778 GCF_057362405.1 Ginsengibacter sp. | reverse complement strand
TATTTTCCTGCTTTTCGAGGAAAGCGAAAATGGAATATTGGATGGCAGAATTGATGAGGCCTAAAATAAAATAAGTAATGATAAATAATTTGGCTACCTGTATGATATGGGTGGTACGGATATTAAAAGTGAGATAATCAAACGCACCAAAGATGGCCGCAAAATATAGAAAGGGTATTACTGACTTTTCAATTGCTAACACAATAAAGTCATCGAAAGTAATTGTTGTTGCAAGGGACAATTTTTTTAATTTCTTCAATACAGGGCCCTTTAAAATTTTAATAAGTGC
Organism: Ginsengibacter sp.; assembly: GCF_057362405.1. Lineage (NCBI taxonomy): Bacteria > Pseudomonadati > Bacteroidota > Chitinophagia > Chitinophagales > Chitinophagaceae > Ginsengibacter > Ginsengibacter sp. The sequence goes on along the minus strand of NZ_JBMQQG010000099.1, from coordinate 22,489 downwards.
AAACGATACCACAATGATTCCAATCGCTATCGCCCAATCGCTTAAAGGGTTTCCAAATAAAATTCTATTCCAGAAATTCATAATTATTTTTTTTAGCTGATCCGGCTATTGCTTACAAAAACAATTGTGAAGCCGGTTAAGTTACAGATGTTATCAAAGACAATTGCTGTCCCGACAATTACAAAAAGCAACTGCGTTGCTGATACGCTTTAAGGTAAGAAATTTTGCCATAACAACAAGTCATTTTACATTTTAATAACATTCAGGACGTTTTACTTATTCACCAATTTTTTTTATAAGATTTTTTATCAACGATTTTTTACTGATTATTTCTATATTTATACAAAGCTTGATAAATGATTATTTACCTCTCTTTCAACAATTTTCAATTATAAATTTATACAATGAACTCACGCAGAAAATTTTTACAAAATTCTGCTGCCATGGTTGGCGGCAGCCTGTTGTTGTCGGCCCTTGATAATAGCGCCTTTGCCATTTTTAAAAATAGAATTGCCCCGAGCGACCAGTTAAATATTGGAGCTGTTGGTATCAACGGAATGGGATGGGCCGATGTTACTGCCGCATTAAAAGTGCCGGGAGTAAATCTTGTTGCCGTATGCGATGTCGATAAAAATGTAATTGAGAGGAGATTGAAAGATCTTGCTAAAATGGGTAAAGATGCTTCCAAAGTTAAAACTTACGGCGACTACCGGAAACTGCTAGACGATAAAGATGTGGATGTTGTCGTTATTGGAACTCCTGACCACTGGCATGCATTAATTATGATGGATGCCTGCGCCGCAGGCAAAGATGTGTATTGCGAAAAACCCGTAGGCAATTCCATTGGCGAATGCCGGGCAATGGTTGCCGCACAGGAACGATATAAAAAAGCAGTGCAATGCGGCCAATGGCAACGCAGCCAGCAGCATTTTAAAGATGCTGTTGATTTTGTACAAAGTGGTGTGTTGGGAAATATAAGAACCGTAAAAGTATGGTGCTACCAGGGTTGGATGAAACCGGGGCCTGTTGTTCCGGATACAGCACCACCTAACGGAGTAGATTACACGATGTGGCTCGGTCCGGCGCCAAAACGCACTTTTAATTCAAGCCGCTTTCATTTTAATTTCCGCTGGTTTTGGGATTATGCCGGTGGATTAATGACCGACTGGGGTGTACACTTGTTAGATTACGGATTGCTCGGCATGAAGTCGCCCACACCAAAATCTGTTTCTGCTTTAGGTGGCCGCTTTGCCTATCCGGAGTTGTATGAAGAAACGCCCGATACCCTCACTACCTTGTATGAATTTGACGGATTCAACATGGTTTGGGACTCTGCAATGGGAATTGATAACGGATCTTATGGCCGCGACCACGGTATTGCTTACATTGGCAACAACGGCACGCTAATTCTCAACCGCGGTGGCTGGGAAGTGATTGAAGAAAAACAAAGCAAAAATAAAGTGAGTAAAGCGTTTGCGCCATCTACAGACAGTGGCGTTGACAAACATTGGGTAAATTTTGTTGATGTTGTTAAGTCACGCAAATTCGAAGATCTGCATTGCCCCATACAGGCCGGCGCTCATGTAGCCACTGTTGCGCAGATGGGGAACATTGCCTACCGCAGCGGTAAAAAATTAGAATGGGATGCCGCAAAAGAACGGTTCACTGATGATGCCGTGAACAAAGAATATTTTATAAAGGAATATCATAACGGGTATAAATTGCCAAAAGTGTAATGAAGCCGCGGGGTTGTCAACCTTCAAAGGATTGATAACCCCAACAAAGTCAAACCTGCTTGTTATTGACAGGTACTTTTAAAAATCGTATTTTTAGCTAATGAAAGAATTTGCTTCATATATTTCTATCGATCCGGAAATACGTTTTGGAAAGCCCTGTATTAAAGACACCCGGATTGCTATTGCCGACATTTTACAATGGTTAGCTTCAGGTATGACTCATGCGGAAATAATAAATGATTACCCTTCATTGAAGGAAGAGCATATTTTAGCTGCGCTGACTTTTGCCGCTAACAGGGAAACTTTTATTAAAATTATAGCTGCGTGATCTTTAACGCCTGCGTACAGACTGGCTTGTAATTTGACTATTATTCAAAATGAATTAATGAAGCTGCTAGGTATTAAACCATCGTTAAGTTAAATGAAAAAATTATTTGGTGTACCCTGCCTGCTGATTGCAATAGTTTGCTTTGCAAATTTATCTTCCTGTAAAAACAATAATAGCACAAATGAAAAGAAAGGCGCTTCACTTCCAAAAGCCAATCTGAAATTACCCGAAGGTTTTTCTGCATCTATCATCGCCGACTCTCTCGGGCACTTAAGGCACATGGCCATTAATACTAACGGAGATATTTATGTGAAATTAAGTTCTCTCAAAGATGGCGACGGGATTTACTTTTTAAGTGACACAGATCACAATGGAAGTATTGATAAGAAAACAGGTTTTGGAGATTATCCTGGCACCGGTATCAGGATCAAAAATGGCTATCTCTATTCTGCATCTAATTCTGCAGTGTACAGGTATAAATTGAATGATAAGGAAGAGGTTGACACTTCAATTAAACCGGAAGAAATAGTTCACGGGCTTGTTGATAAAGGAAGAGATAATTCAAAATCGATAGCCCTGGATGATCAAAATAATTTGTATGTAACTGTTGGATCATATAGTGATGCCTGCAGGCTGGAAGGATCAGGCAAAGGTATTCCCGGTTGCCCGATCCTGGATTCGGCAGGAGGAATCTGGCAGTTTAAAGCCGACAAACTGAATCAAAGCTACAGTGATGCAATTCATTATGCAAAGGGAATAAAGAATGCTGTTGGAATTGATTGGAACAACAACACAAATACTTTGTTTGTTACCCAGCATGGCCGCGGCTCGTTTAATGATAAGTTTCCGCAATATTATACAGCCAAACAAAATTCTGAATTGCCGGCTGAAACTTTATATGAACTTCATGAAGGATCGGATGGCGGCTGGCCTTTTGTCTATTATGATCAGTTTCAGAAGAAACTGATCCTGGCGCCTGAGTATGGTGGCGATGGCAAAAAAACAGCTGACAAAAAATACCTGGATCCTATAGTTGCATTTCCGGCACATATGGGTCCTGATGACTTGTTATTTTATACAGGTGCAATGTTTCCTGAAAAATATAAGAACGGGGCCTTCATTGCATTTCATAGTCAATCGCCGGAAATGAAAAAGGGATACCTCGTTGCATTTGTGCCTTTCAATAATGGCAAGCCTTCAGGTGATTGGGAAATTTTTGCTGATAATTTTGCAGGAATAGATTTAACGAACCCGGCAGGTCCTATTCAATATCGCCCTGTGGGTTTAGCACAAGGTCCTGATGGTTCTTTATACGTTTCAGATGATTTAAAGGGAACGATTTTCAGGATCATTTATTCAGAAGGAAAAAAATAAGAGCTTCTTACTGCCGGTCAGTCTTTAAAAGGTTTACAAACTTCAAACCTAAATTTTGTTCCAAACCTTATGCCGTACCCTTAAAATTAAATCCTTTTTCTTTCAAAGCTTTTTGTAAAACCGGTATGGCGGTTTTCCCTATACCGTGAAATTTGAGAATTTCTGCCTCACTATACTTTTTAAGATCCCGTAATGTTTTTATACCATTATTCTGCAAGGCGCGCCTGGCAGGCGCTGAAAGCTGGGGAAGAAAATTAATTTCCTTTTCGTCTTGTTGCTGTACCCGGAACTTAGCCATTCGTGCAATTAAATTTAACGGGATCGGCTTATCCAGTGGAAATTGCACAGAGCCTCTGCCTTGTTTATAGCTGGATAGTTCTTTTGCAAATGCAGCATGCCCCGCCGGAGTCGCGTATAGACCGATGTGGCTTTTGTACCCGGCAAAGTAAATAATAACCCTGCCTTTATATCTAAAAGCAGGCATACCATAACTCATCGTTTCTTCAGCGCCGGGTGCCGCTTTTCTAACGGTCTGGCGTACCTGCTCTAAAATCGTTTGAACATCTTCCGGGAACGCGGCAATGTATGCATCCATATTGGCCGGTTTGGCAGCTTTCATAAAAGATCATTTTAAAAAATTAGTACTTCAGGCACTTTCCAGTTCTTCAATATTGAATTTTACCGATTTCATCACAACGTCCATTACTCTTTTGCCTTTTGCCGGGTCGCTCATTAATTTACCAAGTATGGCAGGAACAATTTGCCAGGACACACCAAACTTATCTTTCAACCACCCGCACTGTGACTCTTTACCACCTTCGGTAAGTTTATTCCAGTAATAGTCTATTTCTTCCTGGTTATCGCAAGGTACTACGATCGAAATGCCTTCATTGAAAGTAAATGCATGCGGACCTGAGCTTTCCATAGCAGCAAATGATTGTCCATTCAGTGTGAAGCGGGCATGTTTGATATGACCTTCTATATCCCCTTCACCTTTTTCATAACGGCTGATCATTTCCACTTTACTATTCTTAAATATGGAAGTGTAAAACTTAACGGCTTCTTCTGCTCTTCCGCTTTGCTCCTGCGTAAACAAAAATGAAGGAACAATTTTTTGCTCAGAACCAGGAGCTAGCATTAGTTGCCAGTTTACTCCAAATTTATCCTGGCACCAGCCGTATTTTTCATTCCAGGGATACCTATCAAGGGGCATCATTACGCTACCATCTGCCGACAATTGTCTCCACTTTTTGTCTATATCTTCTACCGAATCGCCAAAAACAAAAAAAGAAATCGAAGGATTTATTTTGAATAGTGGCCCGCCATTCAATCCCATAAATTGCATTCCTTCCAACTCAAAAATAACTACCATTGGATTTTCGGAAAGTATCTTTGCATTTTCAAAAATTGAAGAATAATGCGTGGCTGCTTCTTTGGCTTTACCATCAAACCATAAGCAGGGATATAATTTACCTTTCATAGTTGTTTTTATTTTGTTTACGTAAAAGTAAATTCAAAAGATTTTATAGAAAAGGGAGTATTATGACATTCTTAGGTGTGTTTGCGACATTTAAACTTAAGTGCAGGCTCGTCCAGGCGTTAACAACTTTGAAAAAGCTCCCGTATGTACGGAACTACAACGATGAAAATTTCATCTCTCCACTATTCAAAACATGCTCCTTCCCTTTCCAAACAAAAACACCGTTAGTTCCTTTGGGAATAGAAATCACCGCATTTAATTTGCGCTGTTTATTGAGTGCATAACTCACTGAGATTGCTCCTTTGGGGTGAGGCATGGAGCCTGATACTTTTGTAAGTGAACCAAGGTTAGGTTCTATTTTTATTTTATTAAATCCCGGTGCGTCTGTATCAATGCCTAACACCGTTCTAAAGAATTCAATATTAGGACTGGAACCCCAGGCATGGCAATCAGAGCGTGCATTAGTGATGTCACTGATCTCTGCCCATGTGGTAAGGCCCATCGCTAAATTATCTTTCCAGATTTGCAATCGATCTAAATACAAATTGCCCAATCCAGTTTTTCTCAATGCCTGGTTCAGGTAGTATTGAAAATAGATAGTGGCCTGCGTTAATGAAGTATCCGTAATTATTTTTAATGCTAACTGTTTTGCCTGGCCGCCCTTTAAAATTCCCGTTAGTATCGCAAGCGTATTGGTATGCTGCGAGAAATAATTTTTGTCTTTTGTATCTGAAAATAACTGTCTGGAATTATCCCAGTATTTTGTTTTGATAGTTTGTGCAAGCAATGCTGCTCTTTGTTTATACTCGTTGGCAAATACTTTCATACCTAAACTATCTTCCAACTTTGCTGCTACCTGGTAAGCCCATAGCAACTGCAGGTCAAGCGCAGCGGAACTCCCATCGCTTCCGAAAGGAGGCATGCCAGATTGCCATCCCTTACCATCTGCCCAATCCGTAAATTCCCAGTAAGGTGCGTTTTTCAAACTTCCATCCGACTGCTGGTACTTGTTGAAGAATTGCAGCACCTGTCTTTCGCCGGGCAAAAATTGTTTCACAAAAGAAGGGTCATCGCGATACATGTAATAATCATTCAGCATCCCGATCCACCATAAAGAAAACGTTGGTATCTCCTGCGCATTGGCGGTAGGATAACGGCTCAGCGTTATACCTTCTGCCATTCTTGAATAATCGATTTGTGTAATGGCATTGCGCATCAGCCGGTCATCGCCGGCATTATATAAAGAAACCATTGCCTGTATGCGGGTGTCACCCACATATTGTAATTGCTCGTAGTAAGGGCAATCCATATAGGTTTCTACTGCGTCTAACCGTGCGGTGCGCCATCCTGTTTCAAATATTTTTTCAAGCGTGTCATTATCTACGGTAAACTTTGCTTTTAATTTAAAAGGATAGCCGGTAAAAATGCCATAGAGATCATTAATGGTTAAAGGCTCATCAGAAGTTTTTATCTCTACCTGCATATAACGATAGGTGCGCCATGCCAACGAAGTAAATGTGTGCTCTTTTCCATCAGCAATTAATTTATCTTTTACGCCTACAAATCTTTTGCCTTCTACTACATTACGGTTGCCTTTTGTATGCTGTGCTTTCCAGTTTTTATCATTCCCTTCATCAATATATAACGCCTCCGCATACCCTAAACTAATATGGGCATCTTTTCCTTTATTAAATTGAAGCACGGGGTAAGCGTTTGTTAGTACTCCGTTATCCAATAGAATTTTTACACTCGTATTTGCAGGCACCGTAAATGAAGTTTCAGTGGAGGGAAAAGAAGTTGGTACGCCAATACCAGAATCAATACGAACTTTTTGCAATCTTTCCGTTTTTAATTCAACCTGTGGAATAGATCTTGGTATCAGCATCCAGCTTAAATCAGATTGAAAAACACCTTTAGGTAGGCCGTTTACTATTTGTTTTGCCTGTGCCCAATTGTTATCATTATATTGAATATTTTGCCAGCCATCGGGATATTTGGCATAATCGATTTCTTCACCCGGTCCAGCAACATAATAGCTATAGATAAGGTCAGGTTGCAAGGGGCTGTAACTGCTGTCCATGATGCACTTCCAGGAAGTATTTGTATTCACTATTTTTTCTTCACTATTATTTCCCTGTAAAATAAAACCGGTGCGAAAAGATATTTGATGCTCCGGTTTGTAGTCACCAAAATTCCAAACCAGAGCCGCTATAACGTTATCGCCTGTACGTAAAAATTTTGCTATATCAATCGTTTCGTAGTTCCAGTGAAAGAGATCGGCCCGTGCGGGGCCTAAAGAAACCATCTCGCCGTTCACGTACAATTTATAACGGTTATCGGCGGAAACGTGTACTACAAAAGATGCCGGTTTATCATTCAATGAAAATGTCTTCCGGAAATGATAAACTCCATATGCATGTGTTGACGAATTAGGAACCGATATCCACTGCGCATCCCATCTTTTTGTAAGAATATCGCCAGCAATTTTTTGCGACGATCCGTACAGCGAAAAAATAATGATAACACTAAACAGGCAAATCTTTTTCATATCAATATGTTGTGCGTGTGAATATATGTAAAAAGTTTTTTCTGGAAGTCATCAGGTGTCTACACATTATGCCGGGTTGGGAAGGTATTCAACGTGGTGTCAGCTCCTGGGCCTGTAATAAGAGTATCTTTGCAGAAAGCCGGTGTGATGCCCGATTCATACGAAATATTTGCATACCAGGAATTAAAAATGTGGCAAAAAAAGATGCTGCGAAAGCCATCGCTATTGAATAAGTTTTCCAAAAAAATACAAACAAAGGTTAATAGCTGGATACCTGAGAAGGTGCATCGTGCGATAACAGTTACGATCAAACAAATGGTCCGTGGCGTTTTATTTGGAGCCAAACATACTACTGCGCATCCTTTAGAAAATACAAGCCTGCAGCAAAGGGAAGAGGCCGTTCAAAGGAAAATAGATATTTATAGAAAAACTGCTGCGGTGGAAGGTGGCATCACCGGCGCAGGTGGCATATTGCTTGGCATGGCGGATTTCCCGATTCTATTAGGCATCAAAATAAAATTATTGTTTGATATAGCATCATTATATGGATTTGATGTAAATGATTATAAAGAAAGAGTTTACCTGCTACACATTTTCGAGCTGGCGTTTTCGAGTGCTTTTCATAGAAACCACGTTTATCGCCAAATGATCAACTGGGAAATCCAAAAACAAAATTTGCCGGAAGACATTAACGAGTTTGACTGGCGAAATTTTCAACAGGAGTATAGGGACTATCTCGACATTGCCAAGATGGCTCAACTCATTCCTGTTATAGGTGCACCTGTGGGCCTGGTTGTAAATAACAGCCTCGTAAAAAAGCTCGGCCGCACTGCAGTCAATGCATATCGCATGAGATTATTTAATGAAAACCCTGCATTATAAATGTAAAATAATTATCAGAAAAGAAATTGACTAGTCAGAATTCAAAAGAGCATAGTTGCCAGGCAATTAGTGGAAAATTAATATATTTATAAGCTATCACGAAAAACTGCCCGATGGTCTCCGCTGCGGCGCATCTTACAAATAATTAAAATAAAACAAAACTCACATGAGAAAAATATTCTTGCTAGCATTTTCTGTGATAGGTCTTGCATCGTTTGCACAAAAACAAAAATCAACTGTTGATAAACGTTTCTCAGGCCTGGACACTGCCTTTGCGAGAGTGCTGAAAGACTGGCACGCTGCGGGTTTCGCCGTTGCAGTTGTTGTTAAAAATAAAATTGTGTATGCAAAAGGCTTTGGCTATAAAGATTATGAAAGAAAAATTCCTGTTACACTTAATACGTTATTTGCAATAGGTTCCTGTACCAAGGCATTTACAGCTTCACTCATTGGTATGCTTAATAAAGAGGGCAAAGTTGATATTGATAAACCTGTTCGCAGTTATATACCGGAACTTAAATTTTACAATGATGAAATGAACGATCATATAACGCTTCGTGATATGATGTGCCATCGTACCGGCCTTCCGCGTCATGATATCTCGTGGTATCTTTTTCCTACCCATTCAAGAGACACACTAATGCAACGAATTCAATATATGGAGCCTTCGGCAGGTATCAGGGAGAAATGGCAGTATAATAATTTTATGTTTATGATGCAGGGGGCAGCGATTGAAAAAATTTCAGGCAAGAGCTGGGAAGATAATATCCGGGAAAAAATATTTATCCCTTTAGGAATGAATAATTCCGATGTTTCTCTTGAGGAATGGACCAAAAGCAGCGATGAATCTTTTGGCTATGATGTAATAAAAGACAGTATCATAAAAAAACAGGATCATTATGATATTGCCGCAATGTCTCCAGCCGGAAGCATTAATAGTTGTGTGAACGACATGGCGAAATGGGTAAGTTTATGGATATATGGCGGCAAACTGAATGGGAAAGAAATAATACCATCTTCATACGTAAATGAAGCTATTACCGTACAGATGGCAACCGGCGGGGGTTTACCCGATAAAGCAATGCCCGAAGTTTATTTTTCCGGTTATGGTTTTGGATGGTTCTTATCTTCCTATCGTGGACACTATCGCGTGGAGCATGGTGGCAATATCGATGGATTCAGTGCCAGTACCTGCTTTTATCCAACAGATAGTATTGGTATTATTGTATTGAGTAATCAAAATGGTTCCCCGGTTCCTTCGGCGGTGAGAAATCTTATTTCAGATAAAATACTGGGACTAAAATATTACGATTGGGAAACGTATTTAAAAAGCAGCAGCGATTCCGCAAAGGCCAAAGTAAGGGCCTCTGAAGTAAAACAAGTTAAAGATACCGCAGCCGTTGGGAATCCGTCGCATAACCTGGAAGCCTATGAAGGTTTGTATACCAACCCAGGTTATGGAACATTTGAAATTACCTTAAAAAATGATTCCTTCTTTATTAAAACACCGGAGATGAACTTATGGATGCAACATAAAAATTATGATATATTCAATATTTTTCCCATTGACGATAAAGAAGGGATTGATACTATGGGTATCAACTTTCCGGCACAATTTAACACGGGTCTTTCGGGATATATAGAAAGCGCTTCACTTACGCTGGAGTCAGCTGTAAAGCCAATTGTGTTTATCCGCTCTTCAAAAGAAATTTCAAATGACAGCCTCCAGGCTTATACAGGCGAGTACGAAATAGGCAATATAACGATTAAGGTCTACACGAGAACTGATAGCAGCCTTTATATGTTTGTGCCTGGCCAGCCGGAATATAAACTTATCCCTATAGATAAAGACAAATTTTCACTTAAAGGTTTGAATGGCTTTAGCGTTCAATTCAACAGGAATGGTAAAAATGTAATAACTGAAATGCTTTCAATTCAACCTAACGGCACATTTAAGGCAAAGAAAAAATAGGAGATGAATATTGCGGGAGGCAATCAATCAGTTCCTTATTTACTAATAACGGTAACCAATAGACGAATAAACCTAAATTATTTAAGGCCATATACAACTACCTGGTTTGAAAACGTGGCTAAATATACGTGCCCGTTAGCAATAGTGGGTGACGAAAATTTTGCATAATTACCGGAGTTGTCATTTACATTTTGAGTGTTGTTCCATAGTTCTTTAGTAACGTCACTTGCATCAAAAGCCCTTAGAATCCCGGGGCATACAGACTGGTTGGCATTGCCACTTGAAGGATAAGAAGCCCACACTATTCCTGTTGAAGGGAGCGTTCCATTTGATGAAACAGATAGTAATGCTCCACTCCAGCCCGTTGGTCCGGGTACAGGTGAAGTAACAACATTGGCGATATCCAGCGTGTTAGAAACGCGGTTAAACGGGTAAGCACGCAACTGATCTTTTTCCGACCACACGTATACGAATTCACCGGTTAGCCCTTTGTAATAGGAAGGTTGACAATGCAAGCCATTGTGTCCCAGTGAAACATTTTGCTGTATCATGTTACCTCCCGCTGTAAAGCCACCCATATTATCTTTATTCAATAGATATAAATTTCCATCCTTTGCTCCAGTCAAATAAAAGTTTGAATTTGGAATTAAGAAACAACCCAGTGACCCGTAATCCCTGTCGGTGCTGTCAAGGTAGGGATAATTGTATGGAGTGAAATAGCTCGTGACTTTTAGGGACGCGGCAGTGGGAGTGAGTTTTAATGCACTCTCTGCCCGGTTTGTTAAATTGGTGGGGTCGCCGCTAACACCTTCAGTACCATTTCCGGATACGCAGTAAAGATTTCCCTGGTCATCTACCGCTAAGCCGGTACCGCTTTCCCAAATACCTCCGGCTGATCCATCGGGAGTATTATTGTAAACAATTTGCTGTTTCAACGTACTTGTATTATATCCCAATATCCAGCCGTGATATGGACCCCAATCGCAATGTGACGCAAATGTGATATAGATTACTCCTTTAACAAGTGTCAGCGCCATACGTTGATTTTGAACTTGCGGGTCAAAAGTGATAACTTGGTTAATGTTTCCTGTGCCGCTGCCCTTGTACGTTGCCGTTATTTTAACCGGGCTGCCCGGCATTTCGCTTCCGTTAAGAATGTTTACTGCATGCAAATATTGGACAAAGTTTGTACCATCAGTACTTCTCGCAACAAAATAAATTGTATTAAAAGCGGGATCGATGACGGGAGTTCCCACTATGCCAATGTTGCCACTAAAATCCCTGTAATTGCCTGAACAGGCGCCCGTCATATCGCTATTTCTTACTGGCCTCATTCCGGGAGCCGTGAAGTTTTTTTGCCAGTATAATTTAGCAGTATCGCCGTCATAAGCATATATCGTGTTATTAACGGTTGCAATGAAAACTACATTATGCTTTGATGCTGCGATGGAAAGGTTAGCTACAACTAACGGCTGGGCGTACACCTGGTCATCCACATTCAGGCTAAACAGTTTGCCGAATTGTTGAGTGTTTACATTGCTCGTTGTCAATATAGTTTCCTTACCATTGAGGCCGGCTCTTGTATTATCATTATGTTGTGTAAGAACAGATACAAAATTGTTGTCATTGGTATCTTCTTCAACAGGAGCGCTTTTTTTTCCGCAGGATACCCAAACGAGTATTACCAGGGCAATAAATGTGTTCTTGTTAACCATGGGCATTTTTGTAGATCAATTCTTAAAGATAAACAATCTTAATCAGCAAACTAAATAGTTAACGTACACTCCGGGCATTTCTTGCAGCAACTGGAAAGTATAATTTTGACTTTAAGGAAAGTTGCGCTTATACTAACGGTTAGCAGGTAAAAAGACGTTCGTATTATTACGATAGTGTTGAGTTCGGATATCCAATTAAATCGTAGGCAATTATTCGCAGGTTTTCAAATGCCTATTAAGAAAAACGATTAATTTACGTTCAATAAAAATGCTGATATGAAACTTTCATCTTTTATTTTTCTTTTCGTAATAAGTATGCTCCCGGAAAAAGAAATGTTTGCTCAAAACAATCACATGATCGCTTTATTCAATGGCAAAGATCTATCGGGATGGAATTCTTACATTGGTCCACCCTTAGATGACGCCGGAAAAAAACTGAGTAACGTACCGATTGGCTTAAACAAAGATCCCAATCGTGTTTTTACTATAGTGAAACAGGATGGAGAAAAGGTAATCCGTATTTCAGGTGAAAACTGGGGCTGCATTTATACATTAAAAGAATACCAGGATTTTCATTTGCAACTGCAATTTAAATGGGGCACACTTAGCTGGGGACAAAAGAAAGGCAAGAGGATGGATAGTGGCGTGTTGTACTTTTCAGTAGGAGATAACGGTGCCGACTATGGAGCCTGGATGCGTTCGCAGGAGTTCCAGGTAGAGCAGGGAAACTGCGGCGACTACTGGGGTGTTGCCGGTGGCATGGAAGATATTCCGGTTATAAAGAAATCAGATAGCGAATTTGTGTACAGCCCTTCAGGAGAAATGAAAACTTTTAGTGCAAAAAGCCCGGTAGGACGACATTGTATTAAAAACGGAGATGCAGAAAACGCCACTGGGGAATGGAATACACTTGATTTATATTGCCACGGCGACACAAGTGTTCAAATGATAAACGGAAAGGTTATGATGGTGTTGTATAATTCGCGCCAGAATGAAAACGGGCAGGCGATACCGTTAGTAAAAGGTAAAATACAAATTCAGTCAGAAGGCGCGGAAATTTTTTACAGGCATATTATGATTGAACCCCTATTTGCCATACCACCGGATTTTTTAAAATAAGCTCATTCGAACATAAAATTATTGCAATAGAAATTGTTGCATGTATTCTGGTAAAGATTAAACTCAAAATTTTCAACAGGTATTTTTATCGTATCAAGAATGAAGTATCCTTTATACCCCAGTTGCAACAGGTAGTCAAATGTTTCTATAATATTTTGGGCACCAGCCAGCCGCTCTTCACATTTCAAGAGGATTTTAGGCTTGTCTGTTCTCAGTAAATTCATGGAACCCTTCAGCAACCTTAATTCATTTCCGTTGGCATCAATTTTCAAAAAAGAAGGGTGAAGGTTTTTTTTACCACAATAATTATCCAAGGTCTCTACTACAATATTATAAACTGAGCTTTCTGCACGCTTGTCGGCAATATTTATTACGACGCCACCATGATCGGAACATTTGCGTGATGATTTGTAGGCCACCTTTAGCGCCGGGAAGTCAGAAAGTACCAACGGCTCCACCTCTATGTTGTTCCACTTAAATATTTTTTTCAGATGCGCCAGTTGTTGAAATAATTCCGTCCGCGATTCAAATACAATTATTTTTCCCGACTTGCCGAGTTTTCTCCGCATGATGTATAAATAGTCATCTTCACCGGAGCCGATATTGATTACCGCGTCTCCTTTATTTATTGACCTTTCCAGGTAATTAACAATACCATACGATTCCCGCTTGCGCTGCACTGCCCGAAATGACAACCTGAATAATTTAAGCAGCCTGGCAGTAACACTTACAATCTGGTATTGTTGGGATATTTTAGGAAAAGTAAAATACATCAGCTGAGTTAGTGTTTGCTTCTTTTTAAAGACACTACTGCTGCGCATTTATAAATGCCCGGCAGTAGTGTTATATTGGTGATATCATTTATTGTTATCTTATGGCAACGGCCCTTATAGAATTGCCCGAAGCGTCAAATGCTACGGCATACTTAGTACCATTGGCATCTATCGCAACAACATAGCCCGACAAGGTTCCATTTTGTGAAAACGAAAATGCCTGGTTAAAAACATAATTTGGGTAAGTAGTTCCCAGGTAAGTTTGTATAACCGCAGGTAGTGCGCTTTGACTAACATTCATCACCTCTCCATTAGTATGCGGCTGCAATTGAACTCTTTTTACAAATGCCCCTGTCGAATCAAATACGGTTACAAATGCACCGTTGTCTTTACTGAAAATTATGTAGCTGCTATCGCGGTTTAAGTAGGCTCGTATTAATGTATCCTGCGGATAATTCGCCGCAAAATATGAGGACACACTTGCAGGCAATGAAGGCAATGCTACAGTATCTTTATGTTGCCCGTCCCTGTTACAGAATCTTCCACCTTCATGCCAGCCATCGTCGCTTAAATCGTCGCCTTCACGCTGTTCAAGAACTAAAATAAAATTTCCTGATGCATCAAATTTCAAACCCACAGGATTACCATTGAATTGTATAATCACAACATAACCGGTTGTATTTCCGGATGCATCTTTTTCGGCATAAGCCTTTTGAAAAGTATATCCTGCATAGTTAGCGGTTAGGTAATCAGTGATGGTAGCCGGAAGTCCACTCATTGAAATGCTATCGAGCACATGCCCGGGGTCGCAGGCATGAATAACATAAATCGAATCGTTGGAAGTACTTCCGGCGGCAACAGCAATAGACTGTGTAGCAGATACTATTGCCTGGGAGGTACCCGTGTTTGACACAGAAGTTTCTTTATTACATGATGCTAAAAAAAGAAGAAAGAAAAATGCGGAGCCAATTAATATAAATCCTGAATGTTTCGTTTTCATATTGTATTATTTAAAAAGTGATAAATAGTTTTAGCGCAAGGTCTTTTGGGTTTTGGTTTTTTAGAATTGCTTCATGCGATACTTTTTACCAGTTATTACTTTTATGTCGTTAAATTTTGATGACAGGCATTGCCCGAAAGTTGGGTGCCCTGATTAAAAAAATGTTAATAGCTTAAATGTTTTTATTAATCATTGTTATTTTATACTGCGCATACTCGCCCAACCATTTTATTATTTAATGCATCAATGCCTAAAGAAGGAAATTATTGGAACAGTTAGAGCAGCTTATTGAGGGTTGTATTAATGGAAACAGGCAATCGCAAAACCGCCTGTACGCAGTTCTTATGCCCAAAATGTTCGGAGTTTGCCTTCGTTATTCCAAAACCCGGGAAGAAGCGGAAGAGATTTTGCAGGAAGGATTTATAAGGGTGTTTGAGTATATACACCAATACAATTTTGCCGGATCATTTGAGGGATGGGTGAGGAAGATTATGGTTAATTGCGCTTTACAAAAATACAGGAGTAAAAAGCAAATGCATGCGGTTGTAAATCTTGATAGTACCGCCGTTGAACCTATAAGTAACGAAGAAGTCTTATCGCGGATAGGAACTAAAGAATTGCTTCAAATGGTACAACAGCTTTCGCCCGCCTACCGTATGGTTTTTAACCTATATGTATTTGAAGGTATGAAGCATCGTGAAATTGCGGAACACCTTGGCATTTCCGAAGGCACCTCAAAATCGAATCTCTCCGATGCACGTGCGTCTTTGCAAAGAGCGGTGCATAAAAGTATCCAATCTGCAAAACAAAACCTAAGTGAAATATGAATAAAGATCTACACAATATTGATGATTTATTCAGGAAGGCTTTGGAAGAAAACGAGGAACTACCTTCAGCCTCTGTTTGGGACAGCATTGATAAAACATTGGATAAAAAGAAAGTAGTTTCTATTTCTAAAAAATACACTAAACTTAAATGGGTGGCCGCGGCACTATTGTTATTTTCCCTTGGTATGGCCATGTACGCCTTGCACATTAGAAAACAAAACAGGGAACTTGTAAAACAAAACAGGGAAGGAAAAAATATACTAAAACAAAAATCGCAAACCAAAAATTCGCGGGGAGATTCTTCAATTTTAAATACCGCTAATTCAAATCCGAACGCGGATGCTAATGACCATAATAATAACCTTCAAAAACAAATTCAGCATGCTGACACAGAGGTTGCAAATAATAAGGTAACTAACACGAAAAATAGAGCTCTTTCAAATAAAAAAGATACCGGAGAAAAAGAGGTTGTCGCCAATAGAAATAACCACGCCTCTTCATCATCTTTAAATGAACACGAAAACACTGCTTTGTTGAACCGAAAAAAGCTGACGGATAAAAATACGGCACGTGTGCAAATGAATATAGATGCTGGAACAACTGATTCGCTTTTTCCTAACGACAAAACGGACAAACAATCCGTAGCATCATATAACAAAAATTATATTGATAGAAATCGAGTGGCAAATAATTCTTCCCATAATATTATTACAGCCAGGCAAAGAAATATTGAAACGACAGGCCTCTCGCCCGAATTAAAAAATGATTTTTTGCTGCCCATTCAAAATCCGACTTATCAAAATGATAATAAGATGTCATCGGGTGAAACGGTATTAAAAAGGAAATCATTTATTTCAAATTCAAAAAGAATCAAAATAAATTCAGGCAGTAGTTCCCCGCTTTCAGCCACCGTATTCTTTTCTCCTGACATAGTTTCAACACAAGTAAAGGATGATCATCCCCGCTTTAGAGAAGAGGAAAGAAGCGTAATTGAAAAGGATGAGCGGATAAAGTTCTCGTCTACTTTTGGTGTTCTTGTGAATTATAATATCGGGAAAAGCTGGAAGCTCGAATCGGGGCTTACTTATTCGTCAAGGAAAACAGATATTCATCCTAAAACTATTTATGCCCGCCCTGATAATGATGGGAACATCAACTATCGTTTTAATTGTTCGGCAGGATACTCCTACGTTACCGTTAAATCCCCGACACCTCCTGCGCCCGGCGATAGCATAAACGCACTTGCTTCAACAAATAATTTACAATACATCGGCTTACCACTTTATGCAAAATATATGTTTACTGCGGGAAGATTTAGCATATTACCTGGTGCAGGTATTTCATTTAATTTTTTAGCCAAGGGGCAAATTGAAACTACTATTGCACCCACAACAGGTTCAAAAATACAATCGACCGATAAAATCCAGGGTTTGAAACCTGTGTATGTGAATGGCGCTGCCGGTGTGGAATTACAATATAAATTGAGTAAAACATTTTCGCTTTCTTTTGAGCCTGCTTTCCGCTTTGCAATATCTTCAATTAATAAAGATGCTTCGGTAAAAACGAATCTGAATTCGTTGGGACTAAGTACAGGCATCGTGTTCAAACTTTGATGTAACATTAGAAGGTTTTGCAATAATAATTTTTCAAATTATCGCTTGTCTTAAATCACGTTAGCATAAACTCATCCTATAAAAGCTGACGCATCATATGCCTTGTTATTTTCAGCCGCATCCTTGTTTCTTATTACTGGCAATTATGTAATAGCCCGTAAAATTTAATAGATGGATCCATACAGTTATTTTGTGCGGTCAAAAAAGTTGGGCTTCCGGATATTTTGAATTACAAAAAGGAAATGACTAAATACTTTTTTAATTTCAATAATATGAATGCGACACATTTAATAAACCTGTTACAATTGCAACCACATCCTGAAGGAGGCTATTTTAAAGAAACCTACCGGGCTTTTGAAAAAATTCCCGCAGAAGCTCTGCCACGGCGCTTTCCAGGCGATCGCAGTTTTTGTACAGCCATATATTATCTTTTGCAGCAAGGTGACCGTTCTGTTTTTCATCGGATAAAGAGTGATGAATGCTGGCATTTTTACGACGGAGATACACTGATCATTCATATAATTGAAAATGATGGAAGTTATTACAACATTAAACTAGGAAAAGAGCTGGATGACGGTGAAACCTTTCAATTTGTGGTTCCTGCAAATACCTGGTTTGCCTCGGAACCTGCACCCGGTAGCTTATTCTGCCTTTCAGGCTGTACAGTGGCGCCCGGTTTTGATTTTGCGGATTTTGAAATTGCTGATAAGGCGAACCTGCTGTTATCTTTTCCTCAACATGCTGATATTATCCATAGGCTTTGTAAATAATTACTATTCACCCCATGCTGTAATTACAAGATCTCTCCGTCCACCGTGGTTTCGGTGTTCGCATAAATAAATTCCCTGCCACATTCCTAATGCAAATCTTCCATTAACAATCGGTATAAGCACAGAACTTCCCAGCAAAGCAGCTTTAAGATGTGCAGGCATATCATCGCTTCCCTCTGTATCATGCGCATAGTCAGGGTCATTTTCCGGAACGGCTTTATTAAAGTACGTCTCAAAGTCAACCCGTACAGTCGGGTCGGCGTTTTCATTAATACATAGCGAGGCAGATGTATGTTGAATGAAAATCTGGCACAACCCGGTATTTATTTCGTTTAACCATACCAGTGAGTCAACCACTTCGTTTGTTATCAGGTGAAAACCTCTCCGTCTTGCAGGAAGGGTAATAGCGTATTGATATATTTTCATAATACTGCATTTAGTATAGATAAAATTATTGCCGATAGTTTTTGCAATCACAATTAAATTACAAAAAGTTACAAGTTCGCAAGTTTCGGGTTGTTACAAGGCGGGGCCGATGGTAATTTTGTCTTGTCAAAAAAAATAAAATGAACATAACAGACAAAGCCAATTTCAAGAGGATTGAAGAGGCTATTGCTTATATCAATAGCAATTTTAAATCGCAACCATCTCTTGACGAAATAGCCAGTAATATACACCTGAGCCCTTATCACTTTCAACGTTTGTTTACAGAATGGGCGGGTGTAAGCCCGAAGAAATTTTTGCAGTATGTTAGCGTGGAGCATGCAAAAAGTTTGTTGAAACAAAATCAATCAACTTTATCGGATGCGGCTTTTGAAACTGGTCTTTCCGGTACTGGTCGTTTGCACGACCTATTCATTAATATTGAAGGTATGACGCCGGGCGAATACAAAAATGGCGGTGAAAATCTTTTGATCAACTATAGTTATGCTGAGAGTCCGTTTGGAAATATTTTAGTGGCATCTACATCAAAAGGTATTTGCTATATGGCTTTTGCGGATGAAGAAATGGAAGCATTTAAAGCGTTACAAAGGAATTTTCCCAATGCGACCTATCGACAAATGGTCGATCTTATTCAACAAAATGCTTTGTACATCTTTGCGCACGACTGGACAAGGCTCAATAAAATAAAGCTTCATTTAAAAGGAACCCAATTTCAAATAAAAGTATGGGAGACGTTGTTGAAAATTCCAATGGGACAATTATCAACTTATGGCCAGATTGCAAAAAGCATAGATAATCCCAAAGCCTCCCGGGCTGTGGGTTCCGCGATAGGTGATAACCCGGTAGCATTCTTAATACCCTGCCATCGTGTTATCCAATCAACGGGCAACTTCGGGCAATATCATTGGGGCGGTAATCGCAAGACGGCCATGATAGGGTGGGAGGCTGCTAAAAGTTCTAGACGGGAATAATGCAATTTATAGAAAGCCAATAAAGAAAACATCACGTTGTATCATATTGCTTTACGTCCCATGGATTTCGCAGGAAGAAGGAAGCTGAAATTATTAATAGTGCAAGGAACAATTATTTTGGCCGGAAACAGTAATTTAAAAATCTATGGATTATTAAAATGTTCTTCCGGCAAAAGGATGAAAATTGAAAATCGTGTATTCTTTTCATCAGAACAGGAAGCCATTAACGAAGGCTACAGGCCCTGTGGAAACTGTATGAAATACGAATATAAAAAATGGAAAAATGGATTTGTTTAGTAATGAAGTAATAACCACAATTGTACAGCAGGATGGACTGGTGCAATATCACGGAAAAGTATTGAATGAAAGGGAAGCTGATTCTTATCTTGATAAATTATTGCATACAATCGAGTGGAAAAATGATGAAGCTATAATTTTTGGGAAACATATTGTGACCAAACGAAAAGTGGCTTGGTATGCCAATGCTGATTACGAATACACCTATTCCAACAAGACAAAAATGGCTTTGCCGTGGACGAAAGAATTACTTGCTTTAAAGAAATTGGTTGACGGAAAAACAGGAACCGTTTTCAACTCCTGCCTGCTCAATTCATATCATAACGGCAATGAGGGCATGGCGTGGCATAGCGACGATGAGAAAATATTGGAAAAAAATTCACCTATTGCGTCGCTAAGTTTTGGTGCAGAAAGAAAATTTATGCTTCGGCACAAACAAACTAAAGAGACTCTCTCGCTTATTTTGCAAAGCGGAAGCCTTTTGGTTATGCAGGGAAGCACACAAGCCAATTGGCAGCACTGTTTGCCGAAATCAAAAAAGATATTGACTCCAAGGATCAATCTAACTTTCAGGATCATGCTCGAAAAGCAATAAACAATTGGCTTAAATTCGCCCCTTAATTAATGTAAGGATGGCCAGACCCGTTGTAAATGTAATTCCCAAACCCACGCTCAAAGAAAAATTAGCCGCTCTTGGTAACCTTCCGCGGTTTTTTAAACTGGTATGGCAAACCAATCATTGGTACACGCTACTGAATGCAGTATTACGTTTACTTCGTTCAGCCATACCCGTGAGTATCCTATACGTTGGCAAACTTATTATAGATGAAGTCGTACTGTTGAGCAGGGGCGCTTCTACAGATCATAATTATTTATGGAAGCTGGTTGCCGCAGAATTCGCATTAGCAATAATATCGGATGCGCTGGCTCGTGCAACGGCATTGGTCGATAGTCTGCTCGGCGATCTCTTTTCTAATTATACTTCTGTGAAAATTATGGAGCATGCTGCAACGCTCGATCTTGACCAGTTTGAGGATTCTGCCTTTTATGATAAGCTGGAACGTGCAAGGCAACAAACAATCGGGCGCACTATTTTATTATCGCAAATTCTTACGCAAGTGCAGGACCTTATAACCATGGCATTTCTTGCAGTTGGTTTAATGGCTTTTAATCCATGGCTCATTTTATTATTACTGGTGGCTATTGTGCCTGCATTCTTGGGCGAATCATATTTTAATGATCGTAGCTATGCACTTACACGCGGTCAAACGCCGGAACGACGGGAGCTTGATTACATGCGCTATCTCGGCGCCAGCGATGAAACCGCTAAAGAAGTTAAGCTGTTTAATTTGTCCGGTTTTTTGATTGATCGATTTAAAACATTGAGTAATAAATTTTATGATGATAATAAAAAACTATCCATAAAACGTGCTTCATGGGGAACTGTATTTGCGCTCCTCGGAAGCCTCGGTTATTATACAGCTTATGTTGTAATGATTTTAAAAACAGTTGAAGGCGTACTTACTATTGGTACCCTAACTTTCCTTGCGGGTTCCTTCAGGCAACTGCGAAGCCTGCTCGAAAATATTTTATCACGCTTTACCAGTGTATCGCAGGGTGCGATTTACCTGCGGGATTTTTTTGAATTTTTTGAAATAGAACCAAAGATCACCGTTGCACCAAAACCGGTTTTGTTTCCCAACCCGATTAAGCAGGGCTTTACATTTGAGGATGTCGGCTTTCGGTATCACAACAGTGACAAATGGGCCAACCGGCATTTGAGTTTTACACTGAACGTTGGTGAAAAGCTTGCATTGGTTGGTGAAAATGGTGCCGGTAAAACTACTTTGGTGAAATTGCTTGCACGTTTATATGATCCTACAGAAGGCCGGATATTACTGGATGGAATAGACTTGAGGGAATACGATATTATGGATCTGCGAAAAAATACCGGCATTATTTTCCAGGATTTTCTTCGTTATCAAATGAGCTTTGCGCAAAATATTGCTGCAGGAAATATTGATGAGCAACATAACCGCCCTTTAATAAAAACATCTGCTGAAAAAAGTTTAGCTAACCTGCTTGCGGAAAGACTACCTGAAAAATATGACCAGGCTTTGGGTCGCCGTTTTAATAATGGCATAGAATTGAGCGGCGGAGAATGGCAGAAGATTGCATTAGCACGTGCATACATGAAGGATGCCCAGCTACTGATTTTAGATGAACCAACCAGCGCTCTTGATGCCCGTGCCGAGTACCAGGTATTCCAGCGCTTCGCTGAACTTACGAAAGGAAAAACCGCCGTGCTTATTTCTCACCGGTTCTCAACTGTTCGCATGGCGGACCGCATTTTGGTGATGGATAAGGGAGAAATGATTCAATTGGGGAGCCATGAAGAGCTATTAAAACAGGAAGGCCGGTATGCTGAATTGTTTCACCTCCAGGCGCAAGGTTACCGGTAGAAATTATTTACGGCTATTCGTTATAGTTAGTTAATAAATACAAGTGGTTCTTAAAAAGATAATTGTTTAGAAATTCCACCAGTGTTTATCAGGATACACTTCATCCAAAATGACAGTTTCACCAATCATTGGTGTAGTTACTTTTAAATTTTGCAAAGAGGCAGCCCTCAAAACTCTT
>NZ_JBMQQG010000098.1:0-5673 GCF_057362405.1 Ginsengibacter sp. | reverse complement strand
GTAAAGGGCGATCCCATTTTTGATTGTTCGAAAACAAATTTTTGTTGGGCATATAAAATTTGAGTTGATGAAAAAACGACAATAAAAATGATAGAAAAAAAATAAGGAAAGGAAAGCCCACGAACCATGCTGAATATTTTGAGTATGCCAATAAATTAAAAACTAAAGTTGCAAAATAGAGTAGCCGAAGCTTGACATAAATCCCTAAAAGAATGTGAATAATTCCTACTTCCTGCAATAGATGTTTGATTCTTATATTTATTTTTTTGAAGAAAAAGTAGTTATATGAAATTATCCGAATCTCTATAAGCCTTTATTAATGCTGTTTCACCCTCTTTACCAGGATTGGCTTTTCCATGTTCCATTCCTAACATTCCCTTGTAACCTTTTTCATACAAGTGTTTAAAAATATTCTTATAATTTATCTCTCCTGTGGTAGGTTCATTTCTACCGGGATTATCTCCAATTTGAAAGTATGCGATCTCTTCATAAGCGATATCGATGTTATTAATAAGGTTACCCTCGTTCCGTTGCATGTGGTATATGTCAAACAATATTTTGCAGGACGGGCTATTCACCGCTTTGCATATTTCATAAGTTTGATCCGAAGTGCGGAGAAATAAATTGGGCGTATCACTTAGTGGTTCCAGGACCATTACGATGTTGTGTGGTTCGAGAATTGCTGCTCCTCTGCGTAATGCCTCAATCACATTACCGGTTTGGATTCCTATTGGTAAATTTCTTTGAAAGTCGCCCGGCACAACCGTCGTTAATTTGCCATTAATCCGTTTTGAAACTTCAACCGCCTGGCGGCATCCTTTTAAGAATATTTCTATGTACTCGGGTTTTCCTGCGGCGAGTGTATTGGCACCATTGCCTCCTTTATCCAAAACGAAAACACCCATGCTCATGCCTAACTTAGCCAGCGTGTCACCAATTTTTTGTTGTTCTTCAACTGGTCTGTTAGCCATCCCATTGTCTTCAATTGAGCGAAACCCCCTGTCGTAACCATACTTTATCTGGTCAATAAAGTCGCTACCGCCGTTATACTTTAACATGCCATCGTGAATAGCGTAATTAAGATGAAAAGGCTGATCCGCAGAAGACACACGTCTTTTAGGAAGAGCAGCGTTAGCAATAGAAGTTGTAAAAACTGAAGCGCCGGCCAAAACCGAATTGTGCATGAAGTCTCTCCTTTTCATAATATAGTTTGTTTAATGTTGACCAATATAGCTCCCGGTTATTTTATATCGACGCATTTATAGAATTATTTTGAATATCAGCAATCTGGAAGCCCGTTAAATATAGATATTTTTAATGGCTGAGTTAAAAAATAAGTAGGAATTATTTCAGTAAACAACATTCAATAATTTTTTGCCGGATAATTTAGGTGCCCCCAATCATTTGAGTTGGGGATGTTGTGATACGATGATTCCATAGCGCTAAAAATAAGTAGAGCATTCTACTTGTGCTGTGGCAACTCTCAAATGACGGTTAGCCCACAATGACACTATGATCACAAAGCATTAGTCTTAGTGTTCCCCGTATCTTTGCGGGAATATTCATTAAGACATAATAGACTTGACATGACTCTTGCGTAGACATCAAAAAAATCCTTCAGAATAATATTTATTTAAGAAATCGCCTTCTTAAAAAACTCCCCAATCAATTCATAAGAATGAACCCTGGCGTCGTTGTCATAAATATAAGATGCCACCATTATTTCATCAACCTGTGTATCATCTAAAAAAGATTGCAAGCCTTTCTTCACGGTTGCTGCACTTCCGATAAATGTATATTTCATCATTTGCAATACCGGGGCTTTTTCATATTCATCCCATTGCTCAAAGAAATTTTTTACAGGTGGCTGCAAAGGTTTTCTTTTGTTGGTGACGATACCGGAAGCCAGTTTATAAAAGGAACTTGCGAGGTAGTTGGCTTCTCCATCTGTATCTGCCGCAATTACGTTTATACATGCCAGTGAGTAAGGTTGTTTCAATTGATCGGACGGAGTAAAACGCTGCCTGTATAACCGCAAAGCATCGTGCAGTTGAGCAGGAGCAAAGTGACTGGCAAATGCAAATGGCAAACCCAATGCTGCGGCCAACTGCGCACTGTAAGTGCTGGAACCTAACAGCCAAATAGGAACCTGTGTTCCTTCACCGGGAATAGCACGAACAGCGGGTTTATTACTATTCGGTGCTAAGTAATTTTTTAATTCAATTACATCCTGCGGGAAGTCATCAACCGAACCATTTAAATTTCTGCGCAAAGCATAAGAAGTAATTTGATCAGTTCCTGGGGCACGACCTAAACCCAAATCAATCCGACCGGGATACAAAGATTCCAATGTGCCAAATTGTTCTGCAATAACTAGCGGGGCATGATTGGGAAGCATCACGCCGCCGGAACCCACTCTTATTTTAGAAGTGTTTCCGGCAATAAAACCAATCAACACCGAGGTGGCCGAACTGGCAATGTTGGGCATGTTATGATGTTCGGCAAACCAATAACGTTTATAACCTAATTCTTCTACACGTCTTGCTACTTCAAGGCTTTTCCTGAAAGATTCTTTTGGGGTATCTCCTTCAATAATTGTGGCAAGGTCAAGAACGCTCACCGGTATATCGCTCAGCTTTTTCTTCATATTTTATTAATGACGATGTAATTTTTTAAACTTTCCAACTTTCCAAAAGTTAATACTAGTAATTAAGTGACTCTACAAATTACTTTTGGAAAGTTTGATATCATCAGCAAAAATGCATCCCAAAATATATTCCTGCCATGCTAACATATTTCCGCTGGCAATAACTGCAATAAATTCTTCTTTTGAATGCAGTATATTGCAATGGCAGAATTCTGCGCATATTTTTAATTCTTAAAATAATTTTTATGGCACTTTGGATAGTTCTGGGAATAGTTGTACTGCTCGTTTTCTGGATCATTGGCATGTATAACGGGCTTGTAAAAGCTAAAATAAAAGTTGATAACAGCTGGAGTGATATCCGCGTTTTCCTGAAGAAAAGATTTGATCTGATTCCTAACCTGGTAAATACGGTTAAAGGATACGCCACACATGAAAGCTCTACTTTTGAAAAAGTTACCGCAGCACGTAATGCAGCAGTGGCAGTGCCTCCGGGCGATGTGCAGGGGGCAGCGCAAGCCAACCAGGTATTGGGAGGAGCGTTAAGAGGTTTATTGGCCGTTGCAGAAAATTATCCTGAATTGAAAGCGAATCAAAATTTTCTTGAACTGCAAACTGCCTTGCAATCTATTGAAGGCGATTTAGGAAATGCACGTCGCTATTATAACGCAACCGTTAGAGACTACAACACATCTATCCAGCAATTTCCAGGAGTAATTATTGCAAACATGGCCGGTTTTAAAGCCCGTGAGTTTTATGAATTAGACAACCAGGAAGAAGCAAAAAATGTTGAGGTGAAGTTTTAATTCATAGCGATCATGAAAAAGCTTGCAGCGGTATTATTTGTATTTTTTATCAGTGGTAAAATTAAGGCGCAGGAATATTTTACCATTAAGCAGTATGACGTATCAATAAAAGTTAATAAAGATGCATCGCTGGATATTGCAGAGAAGATTGATGTTCATTTTACCGAGCCACGTCATGGCATCATCCGTAAAATTCCTTTCAAATATCAAATACAACCATTGTCGCCCGGCGCAGAGAAAGCAGAACGGCAGTTAGAATCTAACGGTTATACCCGTACAATGGTTGAGAATATTAAAGTTCCGGGCTGGAACTATGAAGTAAGTACTGAGGGCGATGACAAGTTGATAAAGATTGGCTCTGCCAATAAATATGTGGAAGGAGATCAGCGGTACGTGATAACGTATCGTATTCTCAATGCGATAAATTTTTTTAAAGATCACTCAGAATTATATTTTAATGTAATCGGTAACCAGTGGGAAACGACGATTGCTGCTGTAAATTTTAAGGTTGAATTGTATCAACCGCTTCCCGCAATTCCCGATTATTTTGTCGCAACCGGATCTTACGGTTCAACGGAAAATAAGACAGTAACGAGATGGGAGGGAACGGATGCTTTTTCAGGAAGCACAACGGAACAATTAAATAATAATGAAGGGGTGACTATCGGTATCAGTTTCCCAAAAGATTACTTAGCGAAACCTGATTATCGTTTTATTGGTATTTATTGGCTCGTATTGCCTTTCCTTGCTTTTGCAGGAATGTTTTATACCTGGAAAAAATGGGGTAAGGATGATGAGATAACAATACAGACAGAATTTTATCCGCCTGAAAATATAAGTCCTAGTGTATCCGGCTACGTTATAGACGATAAACTGGACAGAAGGGATCTAACGGCGCTCGTTCCATACTGGGGGGCGGGAGGCTATCTGCGAATAAACGAAGTGCAGGAATCTTCTTTATTCGGTTTACTAAAACACAAAGAATATGAATTTGTAAAATTGAAAGACCTTCCGGCAACAGCATTAACTTTTGAGAAAACATTGTTCAATGGAATATTTGCGAGTGGTGATACGGTAAAGCTCAGCGACCTTAAAGACGTTTTGTATATAACCATGAACAAGGCAAAAAAAGAGCTCGAACAAGAGGTTAATAAAGGAGATTTCTATGTTATATATTCAAGAGGGTTGAAAGGATTATTTGCATTTATTGGTGTTATTGTTTTTGCTTCCGGTATCGCGGCAATGGTTTCTGACTGGCAAATGAAACTATGGCTGGGTGTGGGCCTTATTGCAAGTGCTATCATTGTATTTGTATTTGGATTATTCATGACTAAAAAAACAAAAAAGGGAACAGCGTTATTTCAAAAATTATTAGGGTTTAAAGAATTCCTTACGTCTGTTGAGAAAGATCGCCTGCAGGAATTTTTAAAACAGGATCAAAATTATTTTGATAAAGTATTGCCCTATGCAATTGTATTCGATATCGCCGATACCTGGAAAGATAAACTGGCAGGTTTAGACATACCGCCGCCAAACTGGTATTCCGGTGTTTATGCAGGAAACAATTTTAATACCCTAATGTTTATGAATAGTCTTGACCGATCTATGAATGCAATGACGAACACGTTTTATAGCGCACCAAGCAGCAGCGGCAGCGGCGGGGGTAGTTTTGGTGGTGGTGGTTTTTCGGGCGGCGGCTTTGGTGGCGGTGGTGGCAGCAGTTGGTAGTTATTGTTCACATCATTTTTTATCATTAAGTTTTATAAGTTGCGTTTTTTTTGATTTTGCGTTGTTATTTTGCACGATGACCAAACTTTCCATACTCCTTATTTCCGTATTACTTTTTAATGTTGTTAATGCGCAAGATAATTACGAGATACAAGTGTACGCATCGCCTACGCAAACAAAAGGCACTACGATGTTTGAGTTGCATAGCAATTTTACTTTCGATGGACAAACAGATATTGTTGATGGCGTTAGGCCAAGTAATCATGCCTTACACGAAACTGTAGAGATAACGCAGGGAGTAACCAATAACTTTGAGATAGGTTTCTATTTTTTTACAAACTATACAAGCCCGTACGGCTACAAATATATCGGTTCCCACATTCGGCCACGGATAAGCGTACCCGAAAAATGGCACTGGCCCGTGGGCGTAAGCCTTTCAACAGAAATAGGTTTTCAAAGCAGTGACTATTCCACAGACACCTGGAGTATTGAAAT